>JBDRGH010000614.1:0-7813 GCA_043818015.1 Pseudomonadota bacterium | reverse complement strand
GAACCCACCTTGGCGAGCGTAATGTAGAAAATTCACATGTTTGAGCCCGAAGGGTGAGTTTGTGAATTTTCAATGGAGCGAGCTTAGATGGGTCAAAAAATGTATGCTGAAGCGAAAAGGGGTACTTTTTCAAAGCTCTCGCAAAATACAATATCTATGGGAGGAGGTTTATGATGAAGAAGAGGGTTCTCTCTTTTTCGCCGGTCTTTTTCCTCTTCATTTTCGTCCTGTTGATGGGAGTACAGTCCGAGGGTGATGCTGAGGAAAAAACGGGCGATACCGGGGCTAATGTTTGCGCCGACTGCCATGAAGAAACGTACAAGAGCTATGTAATGAGCCGTCATGGGGTTACGGCAGACGCGAGGACACCGGCGGCAAAGCAGGGCTGCGAGTCCTGCCATGGCCCCACAGACAAGCATGTGGATGATCCATCCAAACAAAGTATTATTTCCTTCAGCAAAGATGGCGGCCGCGCAGCCGAAGAACTCAGTAAGCAGTGCCTGGGCTGCCACTCCAATTCATCACATCTGGCCCAGTGGGATATGAGCCAGCACAGCCGGAATGACGTGACCTGTGGAAACTGTCACACGGTCCATGCCCCCCGGGCACGGGCAGCTGTCAAACAACCTCTTGTTTGCTTTGAATGCCACAAATCGATTCAAGTTGACGTGCGTAAACAGTCGCACCATCCGATCATGGAGGGTAAGGTCAGCTGCAGTAGTTGCCATAACCCGCACGGAGAGTTGTCTCGTGCCATGATCAAGGCCGAAAACACCAATCAACTCTGCTATCAATGCCATGCGGACAAGCGGGGCCCCTATGTCTGGCAGCATCTGCCGGTTGAGGAAAACTGTGCTACCTGCCATACCCCGCACGGAAGCCGCTATGATAAGCTTTTGACGCAGAGACTGACAAATCTCTGCCAAGACTGTCACGCGAACAGCGGACACCATGATAACCCCTACGACGCAACAGGAGCCTTTATTGGGAGCTCACCCAGCAGCAGGTTTTATGCTCGTTCCTGTCTCAACTGCCATAGCATGATCCACGGTAGTTCCTACTTTCAACGTACTGGATTAACACGCTAGGAGGTGCGCGTATGAAGAAAAAGTACATTGCAATGATAGCGGTTTTGGCCTTGCTGCTTCCGCACACAGTTTTTGCGGAAGAAGATGCAGCGGTTTCCAGTTCGGTAGAACTGGGCTTTCGCGTTCTGGACAACTTGAAGAGGAGCGCCAAATTCCAGGAATACCGTGACCTGGATGATGGCACTTTCGTAAACATCGGGCTTGATGCCTATAAAGGCTCCTACTATTTTGAGGCGAAGGGTACAGATATCGGTCTCAGTGATCAGAACTACCAGCTTAAAGGCGGCAAGTATGGCCGGTTCAAATATTCATTGACCTATGACGAAACCCCGCATAATTACACATTCGATGCGAAAAGCTTTTATTCGGGCATAGGCACCAATGTCCTGAGTTATGACACAGCGGCACCTGCCGCCGAGTCAAACTGGTCTTCGTTTGACTATTCCATCAGGAGAAAAGACTCCAGCGGCGAGATTGAAGTTTTACTGGGTTCGCCGTTTTATGTCAATGTGGGTGTGAACAAGGTTGAGACAACCGGCGGAAAACCCCACTTTTTCGGCAATTTCACCAACAGGGTTGAGGTGCCGGAGCCGGTGGATCATACAACCGACAACCTTATGGTCAAGGCAGGCTACCGCTCTCGGGATTACCTCATTGAGCTGTCAGGCTTGTTGAGTTCTTTTGACAATGCAGATAAATACCTGACCTGGGAATCCCCGACTGCCGCCGGAACCACTTATCAGGCTGGACTGCCGCCGGACAATGATTACAGCAAACTGGCAGCCAAGTTCGTATGGAAAAACCTGCCGTATGCCTCTACCTTCGCGGTCAATACCAGTTACGCCAAGCTGGAAAATGATTTAACCATCAACCCTGAACTTCAGGCGGCAAACCCTGCCTATCCTACAACCTTTTCCGGGGACATCAGATATACAAACCTTTCTACAGCTCTAACGTCACGGCCGACAAAGGCTCTGGACACCAGAGTGTACTACAGCTACCTGGATAGGGATAACAATGCCTCTCTTATAACTACCGACGAGAGCAACGAGCCGAAAATTTTTCAGTACACGAAGGAGAAACTCGGAGCTGAGGTTGGCTACCGATTTCCAAAAAGTACCAAAGTCTCCCTCGGCTACGACTACACAAATCTTCGGCGACGAAACCGGACGGAATTCCCGAGCACAACAGATCACAGCTACACTGCCCAGGTGAAGAATACCGCACTGGACTATTTAACGGCAAAACTTCAGTATAAACATCTGGAGCGTGATTCTGAGGCCGACATCGGAGCGACTGTGGCTGTTTTCGATTTTGATGCAGCGGACAAAAGCGTGGATGAGATAAAACTGGGCTTTGAAGTGTATCCGAGAAAGGACCTTGATATTGCCTTGGAATACACCCATGCGAGTAATGACTATGACCAGCCGGTTTTGGCCAATGGCGAAATTCGCGGTCGGGAAAAAGACGATATGAATGCCGTTTATCTGGACATTCTCTGGCGCTTGCCCAGAAACATAAACTTAAGCGGCTTTGCCGGTTATGAAAGGCGAGAGGTTGATTCAAGTCACAATAATGGCGGTTCGGCTCCGTATACCCAAAGTACCGAGGATGACCTTTGGACCTATGGGCTGACCGGAAAGATTCGGCGGCTTATGGATAATAAGCTTGACCTGATAGTCAGATGGGAATACGAAAAATCTGATGGCGAGTCTAATTTTGGCGTGGACGGCACTCTTCAAAATATCCCAACTCTGTCTGATTACACCAAGAGGCTTCTTGAAGCGAAAGCCGTTTACGCCTTTGCTAAAAAGCTCGACGTAACTCTCGGCTATCTGCATGAGAAATACAAGTACGGCGATCTAGCATACGAGGGCTATCTCTACACAGAAGGGACGAGCTGGCTCAGCGGCGCCTATGCTGACCAGAATTATCAGGCCAATATCGGCTACGTAACGCTCAAGTACAGCTTTTAGGAATTAAATTAAATTTGAATTTGGTAAACCTGGCAAGCCTGCACCTCCAATAAAAAAAGGGAAATACCTCCCTCCCAGCAGGCAGGGTCTCCTCAACCGCACCCAGTTGAGGAGACCCTTTTTCGTTCGTAAGAGAACGTTTTCCAAAGCTTTAGATCCTGCTTACCCATCCAATAATGGCTATGACCCCTTCACGCTTCTAATACCTTTTTAACACGATATGTGACCTCGTTGATCAGAAACGGCTTGAAGATAAAATCATCGACACACTCTTCTCTTGCTTTTTCAATAAGTTCCTCAAAATCTTCAGACGTTATGATGATGACCTTTTGTTGCGGATACCGCTTTCTGATCTGCAAAAGGACATCCAGGCCGGTTATACCTGGTAATTCCATATCGCTTATGACTAGATCCATGTCTCGCTCTGATATCGACCGTAAGGCCTCCTCTCCAGACTCCGCGGTGCAGACCTCGTAGCCCTCACTTTTGAGCATCTCCTCCAGGGCCCATAGAGTCAAGATCTCAGCTTCTACTAAAAGAATGCTTGCGCTTTTCATAAGACTTTGAAATGTAAGTACACGAGAAAGTTGTGTAAGAAATACGTGGCCGTCAACCTTTGCGGCGGAACAATCCTCAATTTATCAAGGTTGCAAAAGTTGTGCCAGAGAGCAGTCTTCGACCAAAAATGGATACTTTTAAGAAATGGCGTATAACTGCTTGAAAACAGGAGTGTTTTTTCTGGAGCTGCTTAAGGGACAAGGGGTCGGCCCGACCGCTGGCTACTTACCTCTTGCTCCGGTGATAATATGTGCGTTCACTCAAGACTGCTGAGCCTCAATTTTTGAGTGGACAACCTTCCTTCTTTTATGTTAGAAAAAGTATGTGAGACAGAGATAGATGCGAAAGAGTGTGGTCATATGAAAAAGATCGGCATTGTTGCCAAGCTAGGTCGACCAGAGGTAAAAGGGATCACGAAGAGGCTAATCGAATGGTTAAGTGAGCGTTCTATTGAAGTCTTCCTGGAAAATGAATTGGCGGTGATGGTAAACCACCCAGATGGTTATGACAGAGGCAAGATTGCTTCATTGGTAGATATGATTATCGTACTGGGTGGAGATGGAACCTTGCTGAGCGTTGCCAGGGTGATAGGTAACAGGAGAGTACCCATCCTGGGGGTAAACCTCGGTGGACTAGGTTTCCTCACGGCGACCACGTTGGATGAGTTATACCCGGTTTTAGAAAGGGTGATCAGGGGTGATTTTACGACCAGTAACAGAACAACACTCAGTGTCTGTGTTCACCGTGAGGGAAAGAAAGTCCATGACTACAGGGTGCTCAATGAAGTAGTTATTACTAAGGGGGCACTGGCCAGGATCGTTGATTTAGAAACCAGCATCAACGATACATATTTGACCACGTTCAAAGCAGATGGGCTCATATTATCTACACCCACGGGCTCTACAGGCTATTCCCTTTCTGCGGGAGGCCCTATCGTTTATCCCCCTCTCCACTGTATAGTCGTTACCCCCATCTGCCCCCATACCCTTACCAATAGGCCTCTCATTTTACCAGATAACGTGACGGTTAAGGTAGTTCTGATCTCCAAGAATGAGGATGTCTTCGTAACCTTAGATGGTCAGGTAGGCCTTGCCTTCGAGCCTAAAAGTGTACTGGAAATAAGAAAGGCAAGGAGCCTTGTTTACCTCATAGCTCCCCTCCATAAGAACTATTTCGAGGTCCTCAGAGCAAAGCTCAAATGGGGGGAAAGATAGACTAAGAGAAATGCTGAGCGAGCTTGCTATCAAGAATTTTGCGATCATTGAGAGCTTAACGCTTTCTTTTTCCAAGGGTTTGAATATACTGACTGGTGAGACGGGTGCGGGTAAATCAATCATAGTCAATGCTATTAACCTGCTGCAAGGCAGAAGGACATCTGGGGATGTCATAAGAAGCGATGAGGAAGAGGGGACAGTAGAAGCCCTTTTTGACGTATCTGATAACGTGGCGATCTCTAAGAAGATAGAATGCTTAGGAATTGAAAAAGAGGAATATTTGGTTATCAAACGGTTGGTCTCCCATTCTGGTAAGAATAAGGTGTTTATAAACGGAGGGTTGGCTACCTTGGGTATGCTTACCGGCATCGGTGAAGACTTGATTGCCATCTCCGGACAGCATGAGAACCAGTTGCTTCTCAATCCTGAAAGGCATATTGACATTCTCGATGACTTTGGCCATTTACTTTCTCTTAGAGAAAAAGCCGAAACCCTCTTTAAGAGGCTCCTTAGACTATCTAATGAGTTGTCCGACCTCACGAACGCTGCTAATGAGAGGGCACAAAGGGAATCGTTTCTGGATTTTCAGGGTAATGAAATCGAAAGGGCAAATCTAAAGGTTGGAGAGGACGAAGATCTGAGAAGAGAGAAGGATATCCTCGTAAACTCAGAGAGACTCTCGGAGCATTCTACCCATGCGTATGATGCCATGTATGGTGCAAAGGATTCTGTAATTGGGAGCCTAAAGGCGATTCAGAAAGATATCAAGGAGATATCGAAAATCGACAGTTCAGTAAAGGGACTCCATGATGCCGTGGAATCCTCTATCATTGAACTGGAGGACCTTGCCCTATCTCTTCGAGATTACGCTAAGAAGATAGAATTTGATCCCGCTCGGTTGGAAGAGGTTGAACTGAGGCTGACAGAGATCAATAGGCTGAAGAAGAAGTATGGTTCTACCATTGATGAAATTCTCCAGTATAAGGATAGTATCCTGGGAGAGCTAAAGGATATTTCACGCTGTGAAGAAGGCATAGAGAGATTGAAAAACGAGATAGATACTCTTCAGAGAGAACTGCTGGAGGTGTCAAAGGACCTCTCAGAGAAAAGGAAAGTCACGGCCGGGAGACTGAAAGAGAGTATCGAGAAGGAATTGTGGTCCGTGGGTATGGAAAAAACTACCTTTGAGGTGAGTATTGAACCCCTTCGTTTCTCTAGCAAGGGTAGTTTAGAGGAAAATATAGACGTCGGTGAGTTCAGGGTTACCGGTAAGGGGATAGATCATGTTGAATTTCTATTATCTCCCAATCCAGGGGAACCTCCCAAAGCCCTTTCAAAAATCGCATCCGGGGGAGAGCTGTCAAGGGTTATTCTGGCCTTAAAAGGTATACTGGCCCAAAAGGGAGGGGTGGAGACACTGGTCTTTGACGAGGTGGATGCCGGTATTGGTGGAAGGGTGGCTGATATAGTCGGGGAAAAACTCAAGTCCATTTCGAAATTCCATCAGGTTATCTGTATTACCCACTTACCACAGATCGCGAGATTCGCGGATACCCATTATAATATAGCGAAAGGCGTTAGAGACGGTAGGACTGTCACATCGGTTAAGAGATTGGATAGAGAGGAGAGGGTGACGGAGATAGCACGAATGCTAGGAACACGTGAGATTACTGAAACGGTGAGGGAGCATGCGCGAGAGATGATAGAGGGTGCTGACCGTTCTTGGCTGAATACCCTTCGGTAAGAAAGGAGCTGAGCGATGATAAAAAAGATAAATCATGTTGGAGTAGCCGTTAAAGACCTCGATAAGGCAGTTACGGTATTTGAGAATACCTTTGGGGCGAAGGTATTATTCCGAAAGGTCTTCGATGATCAGAAACTGGAATCCGCTATGGTTTCCATGGGAGAAAACAGGTTTGAGCTCTCTCAGACAACGGATCCAGACGGGGTCATAGGGAAATTCATAGAGAACAGGGGTGAAGGCATACACCATGTTTCGTTACAGGTGGAAGACATTGAGAAAGCGATAGCCCATTTTGAAAAACAGGGGCTCAAGGTTGTGGGGAAGGGTACCCGCGGTTCCGGGGGGAATAAGATTTCTTTTTTACATCCCAAGGACATTTTTGGTGTTCTCATAGAGATTATAGAACCAGTCGAGGGTTGATTAGACCAGACAGCTACATCTGAAGGAGGAGGCAAAGATGTGTATCGAGTTCACTGAGGAACAGAGGATCCTGAGGGATACCCTGAGGAAGTTGGGGAAGGAGAAGTTGGAGCGGCTTACCGTCGAGAGTGATAGAGCCGACAAGTTTGACTATGAAGCTTTTCAACTTTTGAGGGAGATTGGTATATTTGGGCTTCCAGCTCCTGTCAAGTACGGTGGTTCTGAGGCAAATGTTACTACCTTGACTATTGTGCTTGAGGAGCTCGGATACTTTAGCCCTTCTATGGCGTGTACCCTTATAGGCCATTTAGCTCTGGTTCGTCCTTTATTTCTGGGAGGAAATGAGTTCTTGGCGGAGAGATACTTCACAAAGATGGCGAGAGAAGAGTTGGGTGCTTTTTGTCTCACGGAACCGGAGGCAGGGTCCGATGCGGCATCATTAAAGACGAAAGCAGTCCAGGATGGTGACGAGTGGGTCATCAATGGGACAAAGCGTTTTATCACCAATGGTGGTGTAGCCGATTTTTATGGAGTATGGGCTGTTACAGGTCCAGGCAAGGGCGCTGATGGAATATCTCTCTTTTACGTGGATAAAGATGTCAAAGGCCTCTCTGTTGGAAAGATAGAGGAGAAGATGGGGATTCGCGGTTCCCAGACGGCTGAGATGATCTTTGAGGATGTGAGGGTATCGAAGGAGTATATGTGTGGTGGGATGGGGAAAGGGCTGAAACTTGCCTTTGAGGGGTTAGACCTCGTCAGGTGTGGATTGGGAGGGTTCTCTTGCGGGTTGGCTCAGGCTGCCCTTGATCAGGC
>JBDRGH010000613.1:0-4830 GCA_043818015.1 Pseudomonadota bacterium | reverse complement strand
TCGGCTTTATCATGGAGGAGTAAGATTGACAGACAAACGAGTCTTTGTCACGACATTCGAACTCATTACCTTTTTCGTGATGCTTCTGGCGCTTTATGCCATATTTATCTACGCTCCTGTCGAAAAGACAATGGGTATTGTCCAGAAGATTTTCTACTTACATGTACCTTCGGCTTTTCTGAGTTTTTTTGCCTTTTTCATCACCTTTTTAGCCAGTATCATCTATCTCTATAAAAGAGATCAAAGATGGGACGTAATAGCCTCCTGTTCCGCAGAGATAGGGGTTATATTCTGCACGGTCGTCTTGATCACGGGTCCGATATGGGCAAAACCCATCTGGGACGTATGGTGGACGTGGGACCCCAGATTAACAACGACCCTCATTCTATGGTTCATCTATATAGCCTATCTCATGATCAGAGGAGTGGTGGGAGAGAACCAGCGATCAAACTTTTCCGCGGTTTTTGGAATTCTGGGATTCGTCAATGTCCCTATCACCTTCTTGGCTATCAGGGTGTGGAGAACTATACATCCGGTGATCATCACGCGGGCTGGCATCAATATCTCAACACCGATGAGACATACTTTAGTGATCGCTTTGGTCGCTTTTTGTCTCCTCTTCTTCTGGCTTCTTATGAATAGAATTAGGTTAGAAAAACTGAAAATCAAGACCGAGGAAATCAGTGCCCTTTTGGAAGACAGGATCCATCTCGGATAAAATCAATAGGGAGGATAACGGAATGGCTGGCACCCTTTATCTGCTTGCTGCCTTTGGTATCGCATGGCTCATTATCTTTATTTACATGTTCAGCATTTCGAGAAGGCAGCGGTCTTTAGAAGGCCGGATCGATAAAATAAGTGAGACCCTGGGAAGCACCGGTGAGTTCAAGAACTAGTGTATCTGATTTTCCTTGAACACCATCATATTTGGGGACTCATTCAATCTTTCCGATTTGGTAGGTGTCAATTGGTTGAAACGAAAAAATTCCTTTTCCACCTCAAAATTCCAGCTCTTTGCCCCATCGCCGACTCGTCCCGTGCATCTTCAGGAACTCGCCCCCTCTGGCGGGTCAAATCCCCCGAAGGCATACCTACCTTTGGGCGAATGAGATGGGCTGCCTAAATTCCTGCTATCGCTAGCTCGGAAGAGAACTTCTTCATCTTGTCGAACCAGTAATGAGTTCTAAGAACCAAGGTCAGAAGCTGTGGAAAAGGAGGATTAAAAGATGATGACCGATCCGGTATGCGGTATGGAAATAGAAGAGGAGAACGCACCAGCCAGAGCGGAATATGATCAGGATTTTGCTCAACCCCATCTTTGCAGCCGCTGCCATGGGACTTTCCTCTGTTACGGTAGTCTCTAATGCTTTAAGATTGAGGAGATTTAAGGCACCTGCCACGGAGAGCCCTTGAATGGAAGATGAATGGAAGAAAGAGAAATAGGCCTCGATGGTTGTTCATTTGAGATTTGAGAGGTAAACAAGTGCGAAAGAAAGGGCTTTACCTCCCTGTTATTACGATACTGACCACCGTCCTCACCCTTCTCGTTTTGTTGACTATCTCTACCTTGAGAAACCTTCACAGGGAAAGGGTAAGGATGGAGGAGTCCCTTTTCAGGGATGGTCTGATTGTACTGAGAAGCCTCGAGGCATCTTTTCGCTCTGGTATGATGGGGATGATGGGAAGAGTAGAAAGCCTGCAGTGGCTTGTGGCCGAAATCTCAACCCTGACGGACATACGTTTTGTGGCCATTGTCGAGCAAAGTGGCTCCATAATTGCCCACAGCGATGAGGAATTGGTGGGTACCTCTTACCATCAAATGGATAAGGTCGAAGAACTGGTGAGTCAAACCGAGCCGAAGAGATGGTTTGATGGGGATGGACAATTCCTCGTTGCCAAGGGCTTTCAGCCTTTAATCGGGTCCAGGGGGATGCTGCATCGACCGCATGGCTCCATGCATTCCATGATGGCTTCGAAGGGTGGTATCTTTAAATCCATTCTGTCTGGCAAGACCTATGCCCTTGTGGGTTTGGATACCAAAATATTCGAGGAGGCGAGAAAGGGCGATGTCCGCCACGCGATCATGATGGCTGTTATCCTGCTTGTTGTGGGATCGGCGAGTTTATACTTCATCTTTCTTGTCCAGAATTATTATGTTGTCAATCGGACTCTCAGTTCTATGACCACCTACACGACCAACGTGGTGGGGAATATGCCAGATGGGCTGATCTCCATCGATGGTAATGGGGAGATCGTCACGGTAAACAACAGGGCGAGGGAGATATTGGACCTCGAAGAGACACGAGATGAACCGGGGGAGATCAAAAGAAGGTTTCTCTCGTCTGCAACACCACTTCTCGAATCTCTAAAGCATAAGAGGAGGGTTCTTGAGACGGAGATCGAGTGTCCCCGGGGCAACGGGGAACTCATTCCCCTTTCGGTCAGC
Source organism: Pseudomonadota bacterium (assembly GCA_043818015.1). Taxonomy (GTDB): domain Bacteria; phylum Desulfobacterota; class UBA8473; order UBA8473; family UBA8473; genus JBDRGH01. The sequence goes on along the minus strand of JBDRGH010000613.1, from coordinate 2,384 downwards.
GGCTCAAGACTCATCTCCGAAGATGGAGAGGATCTGGGAGCAGTATTCATACTTAGGGATCTAAGGGAGATAAGGGAGCTTGAGGAGAGGGTTAAGAGAAGCGAAAGACTTGCAAGCCTGGGGAGCTTGGCTGCGGGGATGGCCCATGAGATCAGAAATCCACTGAGTTCGATCAAGGGCTTTGCACAATTCTTCCTCAAGAAGACCCTTCCTGGGACCGTCGATCACAAATACAGCGAGGTCATGATCAAGGAGGTGGAAAGGCTCAATAGGGTGATCTCGAACCTGTTGGATTTTGCTCGGCCCAAGGAGCCCGTGGTGGAAGAGGCCTCCCTTGCCGACCTTATTCATCATAGCCTCGAGCTCATCGAAGATGATGCCAGATCCAAGGGAATCGAGGTGGTGATAGAGATGGAGGCAGGCATCCCGGATTTGAGGTTGGACAGGGATCAGATCACTCAGGTACTGCTCAACATAGAACTGAATAGTCTCGATGCTATGGAGGGGGAGGGAAAGCTTCAGGTCCGTTGTTTTAGAGGTGATGATGCCAGCGCCGTCATCGTGGAGATCGAGGACACAGGATACGGCATCCCTGAAGAGGAGCTATCAAAGATCTTTGATCCGTTCTATACCACAAAGAAGAGAGGTACAGGACTTGGGCTTGCCATAGCCCATAGGATTGTAGAAAATCATAATGGAACCCTATCGGTACGGAGTAAAAAGGGCGCGGGAACGGTATTTCGTATCGAGTTACCAATCTTATAGGAGAGGGGAAATGACAAGAAAGACTATTCTTGTTGTTGACGATGAGGAGAACCATCGGATGATGCTCAGGGCACACCTGGAAGGGGAGGGCTTCGAGGTGGTTGAGGCTTCGGATGGCCAGGAGGCCGTAGATAAGGTCAACGAGAGGTTTTTTGACCTCGTCCTCATGGATATTCGAATGCCAAGAATGGATGGCATGGAGGCTCAGAGGCAGATAAAACAGATAAACCCTACGATTCCCGTCATCATAATGACAGCCTATGGGTCTATTAATTCGGCTGTGGAGGCCCTCAAATCTGGTGCTGAGGACTACCTTACCAAGCCGCTGGATGTTGATGAACTTATTATCAAGGTGAATAAGGCTCTTCGCTACAGGGAACTCGAGGAGGAAAGCTTACTGCAGAGGGAACAGCTTGGAACAAGGTTCGACTTCTCCAGTATCATCGGTAAGAGCCCCAGCATGCAGGAGCTTTTCGACACCCTCGCCGTGGTCACACCGACCACGGCCACGGTACTCCTCCTTGGAGAGAGGGGAACGGGCAAAGAGATTGTGGCAAATGTCATTCACCAGAATAGCCCGAGAAGGGATAAGCCTTACGTGAAGGTGAACTGCGCAGCCCTTTCAGAGACTCTTCTCGAGAGTGAACTCTTCGGTCATGAAAAGGGGGCATTTACGGGAGCCATGTACAAGAAAAAGGGAAGATTCGAACTCGCTGATGATGGAACGATATTTCTTGACGAGATAGGTGAGATGTCCCTTCCAACGCAGACCAAGATCCTGAGAGTTCTCCAAGAGAGGGAGTTTGAACCTGTGGGAGGCACTAAGACTATCCAGGTGGATGTCAGGATAATTACAGCCACAAACAAAGACCTAGAGGACGAGGCGAGAAAGGGAAAGTTTCGAGAAGATCTCTACGACAGGCTCAACGTTATTCCCATTACAATCCCCCCGCTTAGGGAGAGAAAGGAGGATATCCCTCTCCTCGCGGAGCACTTTCTTCGGATATACAATGAGAAGAACAAAAGGAGTATCAGGGGTTTTGAGCCACGTGTCATGGATGCATTCATTCGTTACTCTTGGCCTGGAAATGTGAGAGAGCTTGAGAACATTGTGGAAAGGACGGTGATCATGTGTAGAAGCGATATAATCTCTATCGATGATCTCCCCTCCACGATCGTTGGAGCTCGACAAGAGGAAGGGCAAGGAGAAATTTTCACGGGATCTAGCCTTCGAGATGTAGAGAAGGAGGTCATTCTGAGAACGCTTCGCCAGACCGGTGGGAACCGAACAAGATCAGCTACTATCCTTGGGATAACGAGAAAGACCCTTCAGAACAAGATAAAAGAGTATGGGATAGAGATATAGTTTTATTCCGTATCTGTGAAAAGACCACTCATTATCTTCCGCATTTCGGGCCCTCCGCGGGGGAAATTACGGCGCGGGGCTTTCTGTACACAGTTCGTCAGTATCCTGAAGTTTTAATTTTATGAATTTGTCCCCAGAGATACTTTCTCAAAACATAATTAGTTTTCCAAAGATCTTCGTAAATGAGAAAGAAACGGGGTTTTAACCTTATGTCATCTTTGGCTCATGGTGTTCAATCTCATGGAGGAGAAAG
>JBDRGH010000612.1:0-3746 GCA_043818015.1 Pseudomonadota bacterium | reverse complement strand
GTCATGGAAGAGAGGAGGCAGAGAATCGATTCTGACCCAGGAGGAAAACTCTTTGAAGACTTCATGGCAGCAGCATTTATCGCCCATCCTTATCGAAGGCCAATAATCGGCTGGGGCAGCGAGTTGATGTTCTTAAAAAAGCAAGCCACAGAGAGGTTCTTCAAAACCTATTACGCCCCCAATAACACGGTAGTGGGAATCGTGGGAGACATAGATCCACCAGCGGTTTTAGAGATTATCAAGAAACACTTTGGACGGATTCCGTCTCAGCCTATCCCGGCATTTATCCCCACGGAGGAACCGGAGCAGGAAGGAGAGAGAAGGGTAAAGGTAAAATTCGATGCGAATCCCCGCTTGATTATAGGCTACCACAAACCGACCGTACCTGATTTCGATGATTACGTATTCGACGTTATAGATGGTATACTGTCGAGTGGTCGAACCTCCAGGTTTTATAAGAGGTTGATAGAGGAAGAAAAGATTGCTGTCAGTGTAGAGACGGCTAATGGGCTTCCCGGAGCCAGGTACCCCAATCTTTTTGCTATATTTGCTACTCCAAGACACCCCCACACCAGTGCTGAGTTAGAGGAGGCAATCTACAGGGAGATCGAGATGCTCAAGAGAGAGCCAGTCGAGGAGCGGGAACTTAGGAAGATAAAGAACCAACTGCAGGCTAGTTTTATAAGAGCGCTTAACTCTAATTCTGGGCTGGCCAGCAAACTTTCTTATTATCAGACCGTTGTCGGAGATTGGAAATATATAGAAGACCAACTGGGTATCATAGAACGAATAACCCCTGAAGATATAAGAAAGGCAGCTAACAAGTACCTCAACGAGGACAATAGAACCGTGGCAGAGCTGGTGAAAAAGGGTAAAGAAGAGGGGGAGACACAATGATGATTCGAAGGGCGTTGCTTACCTCCCTATTTTTGATAACCATGACAGTAACCGCATCTTTGGCACAGGATGTCAATCCATCACAGCATCCAGGGGATATGGTCTTTAAACCCTTGACTTTCTCTCCCCCTAAGGGAGAGAGAACAGTCCTGGCCAATGCCATGATTCTATACGTCCTGGAGGATCATGAGCTTCCTCTACTCAATCTCTCTGCGGTTATCAGGACTGGCTCCATTTACGAGCCGGCAGAGAAGGTGGGTTTAGCCGAGCTAACCGGTAGGGTTATGAGGACCGGGGGTACCCGTTCCATGACACCTGATGAGATAAACGAACAATTGGAATTCATCGCAGGCTCAATAGAGATAAGTATTGGCAGGGAATCTGGGTCTGCTTCCCTCTCTGTAATGAAAAAGGATACAGACCTTGGTCTCAAAATATTTGCACAGATTATGATGAACCCAAGATTTGATCAGGAGAAGCTGGACTTGGCTAAAAAACAGGAGATTGAGGCTATACGGCGCAGAAACGACAATCCGAACAGCATAGCTTTCAGAGAATTCAGAAGGCTTCTATATAAGAATAATCCCAGAGGCAGGGTATCCACGCTCAAATCGATTAACGCCGTTGGGAGAGCAGACCTAGTTGAATTTCACCAAAGATTCTTTCGCCCCGAAAATGTAATGCTCGCTATCTCCGGAGACTTCCAGAAGGATGAGATAGTAAAAAAGGTCGAGAGGGCTTTCCAGGGCTGGGGAAAAACCGAGACCAAGATACCCAAAGTACCACCACCCTCCTATTCCTTTGAAAAATCGATAGATTACGCCTTCAAGGATGTCCCTCAGTCCACGATTGTAACGGGACATCTGGCAGTGAGTAAAACTCACCCTGACTATTATCCCTTCAAGGTCTTGAACTTTATCTTGGGAGAGGGAGGTTTCAGTTCTCGATTGACTTCAGAGATCAGGTCTAACAAAGGTCTTGCATACAGTGTGGGGAGTTTTTACCGGGGTGACGTGGAATATGGGGTATTTGCCGTTATATGCCAGACCAAATCCGTTACTACCTCCCAGGCGATATCCCTAATCTACAACATAATAAAAGACGTAAAGGAAAATGGCGTTACGGAAAAAGAGCTCGGGTGGGCGAAAGAGTCTATCATCAACAAATTCATCTTCTCATTTACTTCTTCTGCGAGTATAGTAAACCAGCAAATGTTTATAGAGTATGATAACCTGCCTGAAGATTTCCTGGAAAGATATCAGCACAACATATCAAAGGTTACCCTTGATGATATCAAGCGGGTGGGAAAGAAGTATCTTTATCCCGATAGATCTGTTCTTGTAGTAGTGGGCAACAGTACGGAATTTGATAAACCCCTCTCTGAGTTTGGCGAGGTTCGTGAAATAGAGTTGAGAGACGAGTGAGCTTACGACACAGTTTTCAGTTAAAGCCTTTCGTAAGAATGGTCGATAATTAAAAGTAGGCCGCCCTGAAAAATGAAAGATTTCCTTTGGAGCGAATATCTGCCTGTGCGTTGCACGCAGACAGGTGAACAGGATTTTTGGGGTACCCGCCTCTGGCGGGTCAAAAAACCTGTGCTTCGGAGCGGAAAAGGGAATTTTTCAGGACAAACTGAGTAGATGGCAGGAATCAAAGTATAAAGGAGGAGACCAGGTGATAAGGCTATTCCTTTTCCTCATTATTTTTTCCTTCTCCCTGATGATAAGCAATGGTGTGTCAGCGTTGACGGTCGAAGAGATTATCAAGCTCAAGAAGGCCGGGGTGAGTGATGAGACCATTCAGATGTTGATCAGGCAGGAGCAGCAAAAGAAGGGAGAAACAAAAGAGTCCTCCCCTAATCCTTACAAGACTATGGGAACCTGGGAGGTAAAAGACCCCGACGGCAAAGAGGCAACAATCTATACGACCGGTTCAGGCGAAGATCAAGAAAAAGATCAGGACAGGATAGAGGAGGAGAACAGAGAAAAATCCTGGGAGATGTTACGAAACCTCGTGATCGATGAGCGAAGTGGCAAACAGTAGTTGAAGTATCGCCAGTCCATCTGCTTTCCATGTAACTCTCCTTCTATTTCTCCTTCCCGCCTTTCAAAAATAGCGCTCGACAACCACAACAACCACCAATCAAAACCTTCACAGATAGCATAGACTTTTCCCTCTTCGGTTCTGTGTTCACCAGAACCACCCTCCATTAAATGGAACGTTGTGTAGAGAGCTCACGCTTGCACAATTGGAACATCCTCGTGATTCTTTTCTCTTTTCAGGAGCCTCCCGAGTTTCTGGCAAAGTATTTTCGGAACAGCATGATTTCATTAGTAATCTGGCATTATTTAAGTGAACCCCTTTATCCCTTCGCTCACTGCTTCCGCAGTAACCCTTTCGGGGCTCGCAGGTGGGGAATACTTTCCCCTTCCAGCCTCTTCGGGCTGGCTTTCCCCTTCCTGCTCACCCTCGATGGGTACCCCACTGCTCCAGCAAATTTCGCCAAGAGACAAAGGAGTTCACTACAAATTCGGGAAACTCCAGTTCCTCTTTTTCCTTGAATTTGTCATATTTTTGAGTAATATAGCAAAATAACAGGGGTGAAGAACCCGTTTTCACTCGTCACTACCTTGTGCCACAAGGGAAATTCGAAAAACCTGACATCTCCGCCTGAAGTTCAGCCTCTCCTATTCACCTTTCTTACGAAGTCTTCGCCTCGTGGGAGGAAACGCAGATTAGAGAGAATGTTGATTCTGTATTCTCCACGGCTATACAAAGATTTTTCCGCATACTTAATCCTTGTGCTGGACGCTTCGCGCTAGGCACAAGGTACTGCGTATTACCATCCG
>JBDRGH010000611.1:0-2878 GCA_043818015.1 Pseudomonadota bacterium | reverse complement strand
GGGATGCAGTCATAAATATCCTTTTAAAACAAGGGATTGAGGTAATCATTCCCAAAGACCAGTCCTGTTGTGGAATCGTGGCTATGGCTCTGGGGGATGAAACTACATTCAGTGCCTTGGCAAAACGTAATCTGAAACTCTTCTTTGAATTAGACGTAGATGCAATAATTGTAGCATGTGCGACATGCGGTTACACTTTGAAATACCAATACCTTACGCTACTCCGTAATGAACCAGAAGAATTCCATAGCATGGCACAAATGGTTGCGAAGAAAACCTATGACATCTGTGATTATCTGGTGAACATTATAGGGGTTAAAAAGGACTCGTACAAAAAAATTAGAAAACCGGTAGATGAAATTGTTGTGACCTACCATGATCCCTGCCACCTGAGGCGCCGACAGGGGGTTCATAAGGAGCAGCGGGAGTTGATAAACCTGATAGAGGGGGTCAGGTTGGAGGAGATGTCCATGCCCGATAGGTGTTGTGGGGGCGGAGGGAGTTTTAACCTGTCATACTATGATCTTTCGTTAAAGATACTCGATAAAAAGATAGAAGACATAAAAAACACTGGAGCCAGTGTCGTTTTAACCAGTTGTGCCGGATGCCACATGCAACTGGTGGATGGGCTCGTTCAGAGATCGCTGCCTATACAGGTAAGACATCCTGTTGAGTTGTATTCTGAGGTATTAAAAGACGTTGATTATCTTCAAATTAGTCCATCCTGAAAAATGAAAAATTTCCTTTGGAGCGAACATCTGCCTGTGCGTTGCCTGTCTGCCGTGCTGGCACAGGCAGGCACGCAGACAGGTGAACAGGATTTTTGGGGTACCCATCTTGACGAAGCGGAAGCTATGCATTTTCAGATGTTTGAGCCCAAAGGGCGAGTTTCTGAAAATGCCTGAAGCCAGTGATAGATGGGTCAAAAAACCTGTGCTTCGGAGCGGAAAAGGGAATTGTTCAGGACGAGCAAATTAGTTGATGGATTAAGAGGGTTCAAGGGGGCGAGGAGTCAGGGATTCGAGTGAGGAATCCTTGAATCCTTTTCACTAACTCAATGGGGGAAGAACCAAAGATGTTTAAGCTACCGCAGTTTTGCGGGGTAATCGAGGGGTTATAAGATGAATTTAGTACTTACTGCGCCGGTATTCCTCGACGAGGTCACTTTTGAGCAGATCTTCCTCCAATGGGGAAGAAATTATAATGGAAAAATAGATACTCTCATTGTTGACATGGAGGATATAGAGTTTATTGACCCCTACGGTATGGTAGGAATTATAGAATTCGGGTGTTTTTTGAAGACCATAGAGATAGACCCGCTACTGAACCTGCCAAAATCCGAGGCGGTATTAAAATACCTTGAGAGGATGGACTTCCTACGATTTGCCCTGAGTACGTACCGAGTACCCGGAAGTTGCCCTGCGCTCACGGAGACATACTTGAGAAGTAAAGGTTCGGACGTCCTTTTGGAGATTACCAAAATCGAAAATTCGGATGACATCCATTATATAGTTGGAAAGGTGAAGAGTCGAGCCAAATCGATCCTTGAGGCACATCTCCATTATGATAAGAAAACCACCCATGGTTTTATTGTTGCCTTATCCGAGATTTGCCAAAATATACTAGAACACAGCGAAAACACAGGGTTTGTTGGCATCCAAAAGTACTTCTACCAAAGAAGGCTTGGAAAGAACGTGGTTAAGATAGCCGTTATGGATCTCGGTATAGGCATCAAGAATTCTTTAGAGAATAAACTCTCCCCATTATTTGGCGATAAGTGGTCCGATATCTTTGCGATTGAACAGGCCCTTATTCATGGCACTTCAAGACATAGTGAAGCTGGTCGCGGGCATGGCTTGAGTGCTGTGAGAAGGTTTGTCACTCAATGGAGCGGAAAGGTTTCTATCCGTTCCGGCACAGCAAAACTCGCCATAATCCCCCCTTGGGATAGAGATAGAAGTAGAAGACCCACCCTGCCCTTCTTTCCCGGAACTCAATTAAGTTTAGTTCTTCCAGAAATCTCTCCTTGGCCCTAGAACAGTTGTAACTCCAATCTTTCTTTGAAGCCCCAGCTGTTCAGAAGCCCTTAATTTTTCTCTTGACATGAAAGTTTAAACTTGGTATCTATTGTTTCAATTGAACCAATTGAACCTGTTGAGGCATAGTATGAAACGTAGAACATGCGATCTTAGGGGACTGATGATCGAAGAATTGCAAAACGGCTCAAATGACCTAGTAACCAGAAGCACCGGCATTACTATAAGGTCTAGGATAGAAACAGAACTATCAAAAATAGGCGAAGGGGATACCCTATTCATAAATTTTTCAAGGATAGGGGTTATTGACTACTCATGCTCAGATGAGATCGTTGCAAAACTTATTTCTAGATTAGAAAATCTAGAATATGGGGACAGGTATGTAGTTTTAGCTGGCTTTAGTCCTAGTCAGTTAGAAAACATCGAGGTTGCTTTAGAAAGAAAGAAACTGGCGACTCTCGGTATTAGTCTGGATAGGTCGTGGAGGGTCATCGGCAAGTTAAACAATTACTTAGTAGATACCTTGAATTTCGTAATGGATAAAGGGAAAATTACGGCCCGTGACCTTGCCGAGTCTAAAAACATAGGCCTCAATACCAGTGGGACCCGTTTGTTAAATCTTTACAAAAGACGGTTTGTAGCTCGAACCGAAGAGGTTGCAGAGGAAGGAGGGCGACAATATGTCTATAAGTCACTGATTCTTGACTAACTTCTCATTGACGTATCAGTATTTTCTCATCAAAATTCATAAGGGGAGTTTCTAACAATCCTGAAGCCTCAATTGTTTTGCCGAAGATGGATTAAAGGAACGTATACTCCCGCAACGGAGGGACTCTTATGGC
>JBDRGH010000610.1:0-16426 GCA_043818015.1 Pseudomonadota bacterium | reverse complement strand
TTTTGGGAATCCGAGTTTTCTAGATTGGTTTAGCTATGATGATCCAGTGGCTTTTGAGAAGGCGCTGAGGAAAAATTTTGAGATTAATGGACAGACAGCTTACTCTACTTTAATTAAGGCGAAGAGGGTGAAGATTATCTTAATGTCTGAGTTAGCCAGTGAGGATGTAGAAAGGATGTCCATGATTCCGGTTGACTCAATAGACCGAGGTTTCTCTTTTGCCTATGAAATGCTGGGGGCAAATCCCTCCACATATATTATACCTGAGGGGGGAAGTATCTTCCCAAGAATCAAGGGGGCAGCATAGCGGAAGTTTCTCGAATTTACAGTGAACTCCTTTGTCTCTGGGCGAAATTTGCTGGAGCGGTGGGGCACCCATCGAGGGTGAGCAGGAAGGGGAAGGCCAGCCCGAAGAGGCTGGAAGGGGAAAGTATTCCCCACCTGCGAACCCCGAAAGGGTCACTGCGGAAGCACTGAGCGAAGGGATAAAGGGGTTCACTTAAATAATGCCAGATTAGTAATGAAATTAGGGTGTTCGAAAAATACTCAGGCAGAAACTCGGGAAACTCCTGGGCAGCATAGCGAGTTGTGAAAAAGCATCCTTTTCGGTTTTTAGAGGTCTTGCGTAGCGAATATGATCGAAAAAAGAGTCGTTGACGGGATAAAGAGAATTGTAGGTAAAGAGAATGTTTACTCTGGGCTGGAGGAGAGGATCTGTTACAGCTACGATGCTACCAATCAGAGTTACCTTCCTGATCTGGTGGTTTTTCCTGGCAACGCTCACGAGGTCTCGGGAATTCTGAAATGTGCCAATGAAGAAGATTTTCCTGTTATACCGAGAGGGGCTGGATCCGGATTTACGGGGGGAACCCTCCCCGTGCAAGGTGGGTTGGTGCTGGTTATGACCAAGTTCAACAGAATTCTTAACATCGATACAGAAAACCTCGTAGCCTTCGTAGAGCCAGGGGTCGTAACTGGAAATTTCCAGAAAGAAGTTGAGAAGCTGGGGCTCTTCTATCCTCCAGACCCGGCTAGCCTGCCATTCTCAACTCTCGGGGGCAATGTGGCCGAGTGTGCAGGCGGCCCCAGGGCGATAAAATATGGCGTAACGAAAGACTATGTCATAGGTTTGGAGGTGGTTTTACCGACCGGAGAGATTGTATCAACCGGGGGACAGACGGTAAAGGGTGTGGTTGGGTACGATCTCACGAAGCTCATAGTTGGCTCGGAAGGGACCCTGGGGGTTATTACCAAGATCATAGTTAGATTACTCCCTCTGCCGCCATCGAAAAAGACCATCTTGGCGATCTATTCAAAACTTGAGGACGCAGCGACGACTGTGACTAAGATAACCGCTTTAAAGATAATCCCCGCTGCCCTCGAATTCATGGATCATTCAGCAATCGCCTGCGTGGAAGATTTCCTGAGGATTGGTTTGCCAACAGAGGCTGAGGCCGTTCTCCTCCTGGAAGTGGATGGTGATCCCGATATAGTGGAGAAGGATGCTGCTAGGATTCGGGAGATATGCTTCCGGTACGGAGCAACCGGGGTCGAGATTGCTGAAGATAAAGAGAGCGAAGAAAACCTGTGGAAGGCAAGAAGGGCTCTCTCCCCCGCTCTACTGAAGGTAAGCCCAACAAAGATCAATGAGGACATCACAGTACCCCGTAATAAGATACCGGATATCTTAGGGAGGATTAATGACATTGCGAAGAACCTAAGGTTGAATATTGTTAACTTTGGGCATGCAGGAGACGGAAATATCCATGTCAACATAATGATAGACAAGAAGAGAGAAGAAGATCTGAATAGGGCCCACGAGGCTGTAAAAGAGATCTTTCAGGCCACTTTGGAATTGGGTGGAACGATATCCGGTGAGCATGGCGTTGGTATCACTAAGGCCCCATATCTCAAGATGGAACTAGGCGATCTCGGAGTTGAGGTAATGAAGAGGATAAAGAGGGCTTTCGATCCCAACAATATCCTGAACCCGGGAAAGATATTTCAAGATTAACCCTTATTTTTCTAATATCTCTTCTACCGTAGTTAAAAGATCGAACACCTTAAAAGGCTTTTGGAGAATACCGTTGACAGCGCTCTCCTCTAGTTCCCTGGAGTATTTGACAACGTCATAACCGGTTACCACTATTGTCTTAATGTCACCGTGGGCTTTTTTAAGGTTCTCTATCGTCTTTAATCCATCCATACCGGGGAGCCCGATATCTACGACATATAGATCATATCTCTTGTTCTTCTTTAATGCCTTTAAACCATCATCAACGCTTTCAACCGCATAGTCACAGAGAACCTCAGCATAGAGGTTCCTCAAGTATTCTTCGTCTTCTATTATTAATATACTGGGGGGTGCCATTTTGGCTTCTCAGTACGCCATGGAGAGTCAAACCCTTTCGGAGTTTCAGCTCTGCTTAATGATCTTCTCTCTCTATTCTAACTTGAACTCCCGAAGACACCTCGGCGAAAACCTTGGGATCTCCGTTTATCCTTCCAACGATATTGACGGCACTGGCAGGACGGATCGTATCTCCATTGCTGATCGGTGTGGGGCCAAAGAAGATGCAGAATGCATTACCAGGAGGCCAAAACCCTAGATCTCCTATATTAACAATGTCTCGAGCACTGTCATCCAGTTCGGAAGTTACGGGTATCTCAAAGTATATCTCTTCGCCCCACCTACTGCAATCTGCCTCGATGGGAAGCGCATTCCAGATGGCATCCGCGGTCTTGGTATTTGTTAACTCAGCACGGATCGATATCCTTCCAGCGGTTATCTTAATACTTCTCTTTTTATTCATTTTTTGTCAAAGAGCAAGCTTTCAACCAGCTCACAGATGACATGGCCAATGGTGATGTGGACCTCTTGGATGCGAGGGGTAAGGTTCGAATCAACGCTTAGTGAATGATCTGCCATTTCAGCTACTTTTCCTCCCCCCTTACCGGTTATCGCTATGGTCTTTATACCGATTTCCTTTGCAACGTGGAACGCCTTAATGATATTGAGCGAGTTGCCACTCGTGCTGAATCCCATAGCCACATCGCCTTTCGTACAGAGTGCCCGTATCTGTCTCGAAAAGATATCAGAAAAATCTACGTCGTTGCCTATGCTCGTAATTATCGAAGTATCTGTAGTCAAGGCCAACGCAGGCAGGGGAGGTCTCTCGATCAGGAAACGATTCACGAACTCGGCGGCAATATGTTGAGCATCAGCGGCACTTCCACCGTTACCGAAGAAGACAATCTTATTACCCTGCTTAATGGCATTGGTGATTACCTCGACCACGGAGATTATCCTATCCACATTCTCCTTGACAAACCTTACCTTCAGGTCAGCACTGTCCGAGAAACGTTGGATAATCCTCTCCTTCATCTAGTACCTCTCAAGGTATCAGGTCGAAAGCCTTTGTACACTTGGCCTTTAACATTTTTCTCCCTAGCGATAACCTTATATACATCTTGATAGCCTATGTCAAGGAAATTCAGGCCAGTCCAAAGATCCGGAGTTCCCTGAGTTTTTCAGGAACGGTTTTCGATGGGTACCCCACTGCTCCAGCGAATTTCGCTCAAAGACAAAAGGGTTCACCGAAAACTCGGGAAACTCCTAGCCAAAAATACCTTGACACGGCATTTCCGATTCGGTATTTTCATTTCTTGTAGTATCTATTTGAGTCATGCTAAAATCTGAAATTCTAACCGGGAGTTTAGGCATTCAGAATGAAAATGGAAGAGGTGAAAATTCAAGTAAAAAGGGTAAGAGGGGAGATCGATAGCGATATCCCTCTACCCCGATATATGACTGAACACTCGGCCGGGATGGACCTTTATGCGGCGATTGATGAGAATATCCTGATTATGCCTGGAGAAAGAAAGCTTATATCGACAGGCATTGCTGTGGCAATCCCCCCGGGCTATGAAGGTCAGATCCGTCCTCGGAGTGGGTTGGCTTTCAAGAATGGAATAGGCCTTGTTAATTCCCCTGGAACGATAGATGCAGATTATCGAGGGGAACTGAAGGTTATAGCTATAAACTTTGGTACTGAACCCTTTGCCGTAAGAAGAGGTGACCGAATAGCACAAATGATCATAAATAGGGTCTGCCATGCCTCTCTCGAGCTTACCTCTGAGCTTGAGAGGACAGAGAGAGATTCCAGTGGATTTGGACACACGGGAAGGTGACGTAATATGGCAACAAAATAGGGGCTATGAGTGCAGGTAATATATAAAAGAATGATGGAGGAGTCAAGAAGGATAGCCTCCAGTTCAAAGACCCCCAGTTTCTATATAGAACAGGAGAGGCTTCTCTTGATGTCGAAGGAGGTCTATTACAGCAATGCCGAAGTGATACGATGCCGGGATATGGTAGGCGAGCTATTAGTAGACAACTTGGGGCACGGCATAGAACATGCTGAGAAGGTGACGATTGACGTAGGAGCCCTTATATTCATTGAGGGAGAAAGGCTGTCCCTGGAATTGGATCGAATCAAAGAGGTGGTTGTCATTGCCCAGGTTTCGGGATTGCTCCATGATATTCAAAGGAAAGAGCGCAACCATGCGCAGGCCAGTGCAAGAGAAGCAGAGATTAGACTAAGAGATTTTTCGTTCAAGGCGGAAGAGAAAGAGATTATCATCCAGGCCATCTCTAACCACGAAGCCTTCGTTGTGCCGGAAAATATGTCATCTCCCGTGGGACAGATGGTCAGCGATTCTCTCTACGACGCCGATAAGTTCAGATGGGGGATCGATAACTTTACAGAAACTCTGTGGTACATGGCAGATTTCCGTCAGACTCCCCTTGAATTGATCGTTGAGAACTTTCCCAAAGGTCTGGTGGGGATTAGGAGGATAAAAGACACGTTCAGAACCACCACCGGTAAGACGTACGGACCCGAATTTATTGATTTAGGATTAGAGATAGGGGAAGAGATGTACAAGTATCTACTGTCTTATACTTCGTCACACTAAGTACATCGTTTCATAAATACATATGCAATACTGTCATTCCGAGCGAAGCGAGGAATCTTGTCACCCGGCTCAGGATAAACTCAGTGAGGAATCTTGTCTTTCTGCTCAGGGTAAACTCAGCGAGAAATCTTAATCCCGACCTGTCGGGATGTATTATTAGAAGATATCTCCCGGAGCATGCCCTGAGTGTAGCGAAGGGGTCGATATGACATCTTAATTACGAAACGGTCTACTAGGTCCTGATTTTGTTGGTATAGTCGGTAATAGGTAGATTGATAAGATGAAGGATAGAATTAGAAGAGTCCTATCTCAAAGAATAAAAAGAAACATCACCGACGGTAGCTTGAGACCTTCAGGGGTACTTCTCCCCGTTTTTTACAAAGATGAAGGCTACCATATTTTGCTTACAAAGAGAACGGAAAACGTGGAACACCACAAGGGTCAGATTTCATTCCCAGGAGGTGCCTATGATGAAGAGGACGAAACCCTACTCATTACTGCCCTCAGGGAGAGTTATGAGGAGATAGGTGTCGAGAGCGATGACGTGGAGGTATTAGGAGAATTGGATGATATGGTGACCACGACCAAGTTTATTATCTCTCCATTCGTAGGCTTTATCCCCTACCCGTATGAGTTCGACATAAATACTGATGAGATAGACCAGTTAATAGAGGTACCAATAGAAGCCTTATTAGATGAAAACGTTTACAGGAAAGAGCAATGGAGTCAGGAAGGGAACCCTTCCGAAGTTCACTTTTATGAATACAACGGGCATGTTATCTGGGGGGCTACTGCAAGGATATTGAAACAGTTTCTGGATCTCGTCTTTAAACGATAGCGCGTAATAAGCGTAAAAAAGAAAAAAGGGGTTCTCTTTCTCGCACCAACCGATACATGAAGAGAAAAGAAAGAGCCGCCCCTTTTTACAGTTTTTGTAGAGATTGATGATACCATGATTGGCCTTGTAAAGATAGGACTACTTTTTCTCTTGATTATTTTATTGGTTCTCAAAAAAGTCGACCTGTGGCTTACACTTATGATTGGATCGGTCGTACTGGGGTTGCTCTTCCAAATGCCTGTATCAGGTATAGGGGAGATGATCTTGGTGGCCGGTATGGACCCCAAGACCTTAAAATTGATAGGGGCTTTGCTTCTAATATTGCTTTTTAGTAATTTGATGAAGGAGACCGGTGAGCTAGAAAAGATAGTGGAATCCTTCAAGCGAATCTTCCACGATCTCCGGATAGTAGTAGGCCTTTTGCCCGCAATCATAGGTTTTGTACCTCTTATGGGCGGGGCCATGGTATCTGCACCAATGGTCATGGCAGCATCGGATGAATTAAACCTGTCCAGGGAAAAGAGAACATTCTTGAACTATTGGTTCCGCCATGTCTGGGAGTACGTACTTCCCACCTATCCCGGAATAATCCTCACTTCAGCAATCCTCGGAATATCGATAAGAGAAATTAGCCTTGTTAACCTTCCTCTTTTCTTAGCGGCTGTAGCTGCGGGTATCGTCTTTGGGTACAAGGGTGTTCCGGGAAGCAGGCCTTCCCATGAACTGCTTGAGAAAGGGAATGTTAAAAGTAGTTCTTGTCAGCTGGTTAAATCTTTATCCCCCCTTTTGTTTGCTCTCTTCTTGGTCATTGTGCTGAAGGTTGATCTGGTCTACTCCTTTGCCCTGACTACTGCAGCACTGTTGCTCCTTTACAGGATTTCTTTCAGGGATACGGGAGGGATGATCCTGAGAAGTATCTCAGTAGAGATGATACTTATGGTATTAGGGGTAATGTTTTTCCAGAAGATGTTAGAGGGTACAAAGGCTGTCTATTTACTTTCAGAAGGTTTTTCGGCTCTAGGTGTCCCTACCCTCCTTATCTTGATCTTTATCCCATTTATTGTGGGCATACTAACAGGAATCACTATTGCTTTTGTCGGAATTACTTTCCCGATACTCCTACCTTTCTTTAATGCAGAAGGTCATTTTCTCACATACATGATGCTCTCTTATGCCAGTGGTTATTGTGGGGTCATCCTTTCTCCCGTGCATCTGTGCTTGATTCTAACTAAGGAGTATTTTAAGGCTGAGCTCAGTGAGGTGTACAGGTTGCTGTGGCTTCCAGCGGTTTCTGTTTTGTGTGTCGGTCTGGCTATCACGCTTATGATGGGTTAAACTTATAGGATTCTGCAACATGACTCCACTTGAGCTTTTTTCGGCCTACGTAATAGATTTGATCTTGGGAGACCCGCCACGGCTTCCCCATCCCATCAAAATGATAGGCAAGGAAATTAGTTTTTTAGAGGGTATATTGAAAAAGGATGTAGGATCAAGATGGAGAGAAAGAGCGGCGGGACTGGTATTAGTGATGGCGATAGTGTCCTCGGTTTTCCTTATCACGTATTTCGTAATCACTCTGTCAACATCTCTCTCGGCAGTTCTGGGTTTTCTTGTGACGGTCTTTCTCGCCTATTCAACCCTAGCTACCAGAAGCCTCCATGTGGAGAGTAAGAAAGTGATCCTCGCTTTAAGAGAAGGGGATCTTGAGAAAGCCAGGGATAGGTTGTCCCATTTGGTAGGGAGGGATACAGAGAACCTGGACCAGGGTGAGATAATTCGGGCTCTGACGGAAACCATTGCGGAAAATACCTCCGACGGAATTGTTGCTCCTCTCTTTTATCTTGGGATAGGTGGAGTTCCCCTGGCTATGGCTTATAAGGCCATAAATACCCTCGATTCTATGGTAGGATATAAGAATGAGAGGTATCTCAATTTTGGCTGGGCTTCGGCTAAATCTGATGATATAGTGAATTACATTTCAGCCCGTATCACGGGCATATTGATCGTTGTCTCTTCTCTTCTCCTCAATATGTCATGGAGAGAGTCATGGCGGATCATGAGACGGGATGGAAGGAAACACAGCAGTCCCAACTCTGGAATTCCAGAGGCTGCGGTAGCCAGTTCACTGGGGATTCGGCTCGGAGGCACGAATTATTATCTTGGAAAGCCAAACCATAAGCCTCTTATCGGGGAAGGGATCAATCCATTGGATGAAAAGGCCATAAGGAAGACAACTAAATTGATGTATACCACGTCCTTTTTGATGTTGATTATCTGTATATTGTGGCTGTTCATTTCTAGGTTCTCGGGTATTCTATACCAGGGATAGTAGAGGTAGTTGTTACTTCGAGACAAAAGATTATGAATCCGCCCTCAGGGGTACTTTTTCAAAGCCTAAATAGTTTGTCGTGAAAAATTCCCTTTTCCGCTCCGAAGCACAGGTTTTTTGACCCATCCATGACTCACTGCAGGCATTTTCAGAAACTCCCCGCCTGTGGCGGGTCAAACACCTGAAAATGCATATCTTCCGCTTCGTCAAGATGGGTTCCCCAAAAAATCTATTGATTCGGCCTCAGCGATACTTTTTCAAAGCTCTCACTATTTCTGTTTGGGAAACAGTCTGTTACCCGGTGACCCGTCGAGGGTGAGCCCCGAAAGGGTCACTGCGGAAGCACTGAGCGAAGGGATAAAGGGGTTCACTTAAAAATACCAGATTATCAATGAAACCATAGTAGTGGGAAAATACTTCCTGAAACAGTCAGGAAACCCCTGTTTTTATAAACATTGACAAATGATAATCGTTGGAATAGAATACCAAAAAGGTAACGTGAACCGTAAGAAAAAGTCCTGGCAATAACTAGTTGAGGTAGCGAGGTGCCTTGATGATAGTACGAAACATAATATCAAATAACCTTATAACGCTTCAGGTCAACGACGATGTGAAGAAAGCATTCGAACTTATGAAATCCAAAAACATACGTCATATCCCTGTGTTAGATGGTCAAAAGCTTGTGGGAATCGTTACCAACACCGATCTTCGCCAGGTTCTGATACCGTCGAAATCCGAAGGATCTGAGCAAACATACTACTTTACGTCAAAATTCTCTACCGTAGATGAGATTATGACCAGGGACCCTATGACGGTGAGTCCGGAGACCGATGTGGAAGAGGCCGCAAGACTTCTCCAGCAATATAAGATTGGGGGGCTGCCGGTTGTTGAAGATGACGAGTTGGTTGGGATGATTACGGAGACCGATATTCTCGGGGTATTTATAGAGATTATGGGGGTTATTAAATACAGTACGAGGGTGGATGTGGTTTTGAAGGAAGGTGCGGATGAGTTCCAGAATGTATCTCAAATAATCAGGGAGCATGGGGCAAAGGTTATAAGTGTTGGCATGTCACCCCATGAGGAAAAAGAGAAAAGGGTCTACTATTTTCGTCTAGACACTAGTGATATAAATCCCATCGCCAAGGCTATTAAGGATAGCGGCTATGAGGTAGTGTCAGTGGTAAGTGGATAAGAAGTGAGGATTAACGGTGTCGTGTCCTCTGATGAGTACCCGTTACTCCAGACGTGAATTCTTGACCAAGGTCCCGAAGGGTATCTGTGCCCTGGGAATCGGTTCACAGTTACTCAACGTTAGTGCTTTACCGAACATTGCCTATAGCCTTCAGGAGTCTGAAACAGAACCTCCGTTAAAGGAGGTAATTTATTATGAGAAACTTGGGGACCAGAGGATTCAATGCAAGGTCTGTCCCAAGGAATGCAAGATAGCCGACCTCGAGCGGGGGTACTGTGGAAACAAGGAGAACCGGGGCGGCAAATACTACACCCTGGTGCATTCGAGACCTTGTGCCATTCACGTTGATCCAATTGAGAAGAAGCCCCTTTTCCACTATCTTCCTAGCACACCGGCGTTATCCTTGGCCACGGCTGGCTGTAACTTTGAATGCAAGTTCTGTCAGAACTGGAACATAGCCCAGTTTAGGCCGGAACAGGTAAAGAGCTACCATGTTACCCCGGAGGGGATGGTAGGGATTGCAAAAAGAGAAAATTGTCCCACGATTGCCTATACATACTCTGAGCCTGTTGTTTTTTATGAATACATGTACGACATAGCCGAATTGGCAAAGAAACAAGGCATTGGAAGTGTAATGATATCCAATGGTTTCATTAATAAGAAACCGTTGGTTAAGCTCTGCGAGCACTTAAGTGCCGTGAAAATAGACCTGAAGGCCTTTACCGAGAGGTTTTACCGGGAGAGTTGTAGTGGAGAGTTGAGGCCAGTTCTTGATACCTTGGAAACTCTCAGGGAGATCGGTATCTGGTATGAG
This sequence comes from Pseudomonadota bacterium, assembly GCA_043818015.1. Classification (GTDB taxonomy): domain Bacteria; phylum Desulfobacterota; class UBA8473; order UBA8473; family UBA8473; genus JBDRGH01. The sequence goes on along the minus strand of JBDRGH010000610.1, from coordinate 6,273 downwards.
ATAGTCGTTCTCATAATACCAACATTAAATGATAGTGAGCAAGAGATAAGAGAGATGAGCCTGTGGATAAAGAACAAACTGGGACCTGATGTCCCCATCCATTTTTCCCGTTTTCATCCGGCATACAAGATCAGGAATCTTCCGCCAACCCCTGTCAGAACACTGGAAAGGGCGAGAAAGATTGGAAGGGAAACGGGGTTGAACTACGTGTACATTGGAAATGTCCCGGGCCATGAGGGGGAAAGCACCTACTGTCCCAAATGTGGGAAAGTACCGATAAGGAGAGTAGGTTACACGATGCTGGAGATGAATCTCAAGAGTGGGAAGTGCGGATACTGTAACAATCCGATTCCCGGGGTATGGAAGACATAGAAGCGGGGGGACCTTTCGAAGAAAGATGAAAGAAGAGGACTTTTTGAAAGAGATAGAATCGATTAAGGAGGATGTTTCAGAGTTCAAGATACCCTATTCAGCGTGTCAGTATTTTCACGAGAGGGCAAAATGCCTTTCTAAAAACCAGCTTGATCAGGCCATAAGGTTGTTCTACCAAATAATGGAAGAGACGTCGGGAAAGAAGGCCACGTAGAAATCCTCTCGATCCAGAAGCCATCTCTCCGCAGACGGTTGTGAGGGGTGGGCTGAAAGGAAGGGTAACGTCAGTCCGAGAAAGGTACAGAGAAGGGTGGTGATAGAGGACAAACCATCAATACTGTCAAAAGATATATTGTTGGCTGTATGCTCCGGTTTACTCCTCATTATCATATTCCCCAAGTTCAACCTGGAGATCGTTGCCTGGTTTGCATTAATCCCCCTGTTCTACGCGATTCAGGGAAAAAAGCTCCACCACAGTTTTTACCTGGGATCAATCACTGGTTTTGTCTCTTTTTTAGGACTGGTATACTGGGTATTTGTTGCGGTTTCTCGCTATGGCCACCTTAACTATCTGATCAGTTTATTCGTTTTACTGCTCCTTGTATCCTACTTGAGCCTCTTCATCGGCACGTTTGCGTTTCTTGTGCGGTACTTAGAGGATAGGTCTGGCCTCAAGGAAGTCACCACAGCACCTTTCATTTGGGTCTCGTTAGAATATACCAGGTCTTTTTTATTCACAGGTTTCCCGTGGGAGAGTTTGGGGTACTCACAGTTCTTGGTGTTGCCCCTTGTCCAGGCCTCAGATATTACCGGTGTTTATGGTCTAAGCTTCTTAATTGTCTTAGTAAATGCTTTACTGTTCAATGTCTTTTACACCTGGTTTCTGAGGGGAGAGAAGAGGTTTCCCAGGGAGGTTGGATTTACCCTTTTGCTCTTGGTAATAACCTTTGCCTACGGAGGATGGCGGTTATCTACAGTCCGTGAGGAGATCCAGGCCTCCTCGACCATGAAGGTTGCGGTAATCCAGGGGAATATAGATCAGAGTCAGAAGTGGAATCCGGCCTTTCAAGATGATACTGTCAGAATATACAGAGACTTGAGTTTTCAGGCGGCTCAATCTGGTCCCGTTCTGATCGTCTGGCCAGAGGCAGCCACCCCTTTTTACTTTCAGTCCGATAATAAGTATAGAGAGCCGATCTTTGAAGTTCCCAAGAAGACTGGCGCTTACCTTCTGTTCGGGAGTCCGGCCTATCGGCAGAGCGGAGGGAAGATAGAGTATTTTAACACTGCTTTTTTGATTTCAGCCCATAACAATGTCCTTGGAAGGTACGATAAGGTTCATTTAGTTCCACTGGGTGAGTACGTACCGTTTGGTAAGTATCTCTATTTTATTGATAAGATTGTTGACGGAATCGGTGAGTTTTCTTCAGGGAAGAGAATTGCGCCGCTAGAATTCCCTCTGGGGAAGTTTGGCGTTTTCATATGCTACGAGGCTATCTTCCCCGACCTGGTCAGGAGATTTGTTAAGAAAGAGGCAGACTTTCTGGTTAACTTAACCAACGATGCCTGGTTTGGCGAGACAGCTGCTCCGTACCAGCACCTTTCAATGGTGACTTTTCGAGCAGTAGAAAACAGGGTCTTTATAGCCAGGGCTGCTAATACGGGGATCAGTTCGATTATCGATGCCACAGGAACCATACGGTCCGCAACGCGGATATTTACACGAGAGTTTCTCGTTGATGAGGTCCGATTAGTAAAGATTCAGACATTTTATACAGAATATGGAGATGTCTTTGCAAAGATATGCATGGGAATTACACTAATAATAATCTTTAGAGAGGTGTTGAAAAGTGTTAAGCGACGTTCAAGAAAGATTTAAAGAGCTGGAGAAAAGACTGGATGATCTTCGAGGTCATCTTTGATATTGAGGGAATGAGTCTCCGTTTAAGGGATACGGAAAAATCAATATCAAAACCCGGTTTTTGGGATGACCAAGAGAAAGCCCAGACGGTTTTGAAAGGAAGGAAGTCTCTTCAGAATTTGGTAGATCAATGGGAGAAACAGAAGAAGAATCTTGAAGATATCAGAATACTCCTGGAACTTGTAGAAGAAGAGGGTGACGAAGAGACTGCTGCTGAAATTGAGATGAGCCTCGATGGGATGGAGAAAGAGGCTTTCGAAATGGAAGTCAGGCGGATGCTGGGAGGCGGGAACGATTTGAATAGCGCCATTGTCAGTATCCATGCCGGGGCTGGTGGTACTGAGGCTCAAGACTGGGCGGAGATGTTGCTCAGGATGTATCTTCGGTGGGCGGAAAGCAGGGGGTTTGGGACAGAGATGATAGACTATCAGGGCGCGGACGAAGCCGGACTGAAGAGCGTAACCTTTACTGTGGAAGGGGACTACAGTTACGGCCTTCTGAAAGCTGAGATAGGAATTCACCGGCTGGTTAGGATATCGCCTTTCGATGCTGGTGGACGACGTCATACATCTTTTGCTTCTGTATTCGTATACCCTGACATTGAGGACGAGATCGATGTCGAGATAAATGAGGACGATCTCCGGATCGATACATTTCGTGCCAGTGGAGCCGGAGGACAGCATGTCAATAGAACCGATTCGGCAGTGAGGATTACTCACCTTCCGACTGGTACGGTGGTTCAGTGTCAGAATTTGAGATCGCAACACAAGAATAAGGCCATGGCCATGAAGGTTCTTAAATCCAGGCTTTATGAGTTAGAGCTGAAAAAGAAGGCCGAGAAGATGAATGAACTCCACAGCACCAAAAAAGAGATTGCCTGGGGAAGTCAGATCCGCTCCTACATACTCCATCCCTACCGGATGGTTAAGGATCACAGGACGAACAGAGAGGTGGGAAATGTGGACGCCGTGTTAGATGGAGATATCGATCAGTTCATCGAGGCCTTCTTGCTTGCCAATAGCAATAGTAGCGTAAGCCACGCTGACCCCACTTGCCCGGTCGGAGAAGGAAACCCCGGCGGGGGATAAACGGATTTAACTTGTAGGCCACGAATTCTGTTTCTAGGAAAAACAATGGGAAAGGATAGGATAAGAATCGGTACCCGATCAAGCCGCCTTGCATTGTGGCAGGCGAACTGGGTTAAAGAGCAGTTAGAGAGAAGATATAGGGGAGTAAAATACAGTCTCGAAAAGATAAAGACCAGGGGAGATAAGATAACGGATGTTCCATTGGCAAAGATAGGGGGTAAGGGGCTTTTTCTCAAAGAGATAGAAGATGCCTTATTGAAGGGCCAAGTAGACATCGCCGTTCATAGCATGAAAGATGTCCCGACCCTTCTACCACATGGTTTACACATAAGGGCGATAACGGAGAGAGAGGACTTTAGAGATGTCTTAATTTCTACCGGCAATGTTGCGTTGAAAGATTTACCGCCAAACTCCAGAATAGGGACGAGCAGCCTGAGGAGACAGGCCCAACTTCTTCATATCAGCAGCAGCTTTGAGGTGGTAGCACTGAGAGGTAATCTTGACACACGATTAAGAAAGCTCCAAACCAATGCTTTAGATGCCGTCGTTGTGGCTGCCGCGGGGATTAAGCGGATGGGCTTACAACATAGGGTATCAGAGTACATCTCACCTGAGGTTATTCTGCCCGCCATAGGGCAGGGTGCGCTGGGGATCGAGTCGAGGATTGATGATGATGGGATTAATGAGATGATCGATTTTTTGAATTCCCCTGATTCCAGTGCCGCTATTACCGCAGAGAGGGCCTTCCTCAAGAAGTTGGAGGGCGGTTGTCAGGTCCCAATAGCCGCTTTGGGCCAGGTCAACACAGGCGGTTTGACCCTTTGTGGGATCGTAAGCAGTATCGACGGGAGAAGACTACTAAAAGATAAAGTAGAAGGAAGTCTTGATAATCCAGTTACGCTAGGCGAAGAACTGGCTCATAAGCTGCTGGCAAAGGGGGCAGGGGAGATCCTAAGAGAGATACAGCCAGCAGCTTGCTAGATGCCCTTCGGTGTCCTCCTTTAACCAGGGTTCATTTTGAGAGCACACGGGCATGACGTACTGACACCGAGGAGAAAAGCTGCATCCCTTGGGGATATCTGAGAGCCCTGGCACTATTCCTGGTATGGCTTCTAGCCTCTTCTTCCCTGTGCGACCTCCATTCATCCTCGGCTGCGAAGCAAGAAGGCCCTTGGTATAGGGGTGTTTGGGATTTGCAAAAAGGTCAGTTACGTTCGAATATTCCACTATTTTGCCGGCATACATTACAGCCACAGATTTCGCAACCTCAGCAATGACTCCTAGGTCATGAGTAATCAGGATAATTGACATACCTATCTCTTTTTTGAGCCGATTCATGAGGTCCATAATCTGGGCCTGGATCGTTACATCAAGGGCGGTAGTCGGTTCATCAGCAATCATCAATTTTGGGTTACAGGATAGAGCCATAGCGATCATTACCCTCTGTCTCATACCCCCGCTCATCTGGTGGGGGTACTCGAGTACTCTTCGTTCCGGGGATGGAAATCCAACCAGTTTCAACATGTCCACGGATATATCCATGGCATCTTTTTTCGAAAGACCCCGGTGAAGCCTTACCACCTCTGAGATTTGGCCTCCGATTGTAAAGACGGGGTTTAGGGAGGTCATAGGCTCCTGGAATATCATGGATATCTTGTTTCCCCTGATCTTTCGCATTTCAGGTTCTCTGAGCTTGAGCAGGTCTTGGCCTTCAAATATGATTTTACCTCCCACGATCTTTCCCGAAGGCGGGGGAACCAGTCGCATAATAGAGAGGGCAGTTACGGTCTTTCCACATCCTGACTCGCCTACCAGACCGAGGGTATCTCCCTCATTCAGGCTCAGACTGACCCGGTCAACGGCCCTCACGGCCCCTTCGTCTGTGATGAAATGGGTTTCTAGGTCTATAACATCCAGTAGTCTTCTATCCATTTTCAGAGCGCACTGCTTGTTTGGGATACGTGATTCTATAACTTAAACTATCTTTCATGTCAAGCGTCCCTTTTCGCTTCAGCATTAACAGGCTGTTTCCCAAACAGAAATTCCTTTGGACGGCCATTAAGAGGTTTAGTTCTTCGTCCATTTAATTGGTCCTGAAATATTCCCTTTTCCGCTCCGAAGCGCAGGTTTTTTGACCCAAAAATCCTGCTCACCTGTCTGCGTGCCTGCCTGTGCCAGCACGGCAGACAGGCAACGCACAGGCAGATGTTCGCTCCAAAGGAAATTTTTCCTTCTCAGGGTGCACTGTGATTAGTTCACTCGAATCCTTGAATCCTAGACCCCCTGGCCCAGACGCTGGCGCTTGCGCCAAGGCGGGCCTTGAATCCTCCTAATCCATTAATTTGGAGATGATCCGCAGGTGAAGAACCAGGTCGGGTTATTATGGGTTATTATGGTTGACATCTTAAAAGAATTTTGCTAGATTAGCCAAAAATTGCTGGTCGGTTAAGTTTCCCTGGTAAAGTGAGGTAGTTCCTAAACCCCAAGAACCTTTTTATAAAGGAATGGAAGGAGAAGACCAATGGCATGGGATGATGGGGGAGGGAGAGGACAATGGGGGCAAAATCCCCCAGATTTTGAGGAAATTATTAACAAGATTAAAGCTAAATTCAAGGGAAAGTTCCCACTTGGTTCTGTCTTCATTGGGATTGTGGTTTTCATTTGGGCGCTCTCCGGAATCTATATTGTGGCGCCCGATGAGGTCGGAGTGGTAAAGAGATTTGGCAGGATGGCTTACAGTACAGAATCTGGTCCCCATTATCACCTGCCATGGCCTTTCGAGACTGTTTTGAAACCGAAGGTCACCAAAGTCAGGAGGTTGGAAGTTGGTTTCCGCACCGTCAGTGTCGGTCCGCCGGCGAGATATCGAGTAATACCGGTTGAATCTTTGAT
>JBDRGH010000609.1:0-4563 GCA_043818015.1 Pseudomonadota bacterium | reverse complement strand
GAAATACATGGGGGTAAAGGGTTACTCACCCAAGCTGGATAAGCTCGGGGGACACTCATGGGAGAACAAGAAAAGGAAGGTCAAGACATCCATCGAGGAAATGGCGAAAGAACTCCTGAAGTTATACGCACTCCGAAATGTCCAAAAGGGTTTTAGTTTTTCAAAGAGAGACCGCTACTACGCAGAATTCGAGGCTACCTTTCAATATGAAGAAACACCTGACCAATTAGACGCCATTGCCAGTGTATTGGAAGACATGGAAGATGGTAAACCCATGGATAGACTCATATGCGGTGACGTGGGTTTTGGTAAGACCGAGGTTGCGCTCAGAGCATCGTTAAAGGCAGTGATGGATGGAAAGCAAGTTGCCGTATTGGTTCCCACCACTGTGCTCGCTCACCAGCATTATCAAACCTTCCTCGAGAGATTCAAGGCGTATCCGGTCTTTACGGAGATGCTTAGCCGGTTCAAAACTCGGCAGGAACAGAAAACTATTCTGAATAAACTGCGAGATGGAGAGATTGATATTGTAATCGGAACACACCGTTTGCTTCAAAAAGACGTGTCCTTTAAAGACCTGGGCCTTATAGTGATTGATGAAGAGCATCGGTTTGGCGTTGCTCACAAGGAACGATTGAAAAAATTAAGAAAATTGGTAGACGTGATTACCATGACGGCGACACCTATTCCAAGAACCCTTTACATGTCTCTCGTGGGGCTCAGGGACTTGAGTGTAATTAATACACCTCCTGAGGATCGTCTGGCTATTAGAACATATATTACCAAATTCGATGAGAAAACCATCAGGAGAGCCATACTGAGAGAGATCAAAAGGGAAGGCCAGGTATTCTTCGTCCACAATCGGGTCGAAAGTATACCCGCAATGACAAGGTATGTGAAGAAACTGGCCCCAGAGGCCAAGGTTGGGACGGCTCACGGCCAGATGGCGGAGAAAGATTTGGAAAAGGTAATGCTCTCCTTTCTCAACAAAGAAATCGATCTCCTAGTATGTACTACCATAATTGAATCAGGACTGGATTTCCCCTCGGCCAACACAATCATTATTAATCGCGCCGACAGGCTTGGTTTAGCCCAGATGTACCAACTCCGAGGAAGAGTTGGAAGGGGAAAAGAACAGGCTTATGCCTATTTCTTGGTAGCAGGGAAATACCTTATTTCAAAGGATGCTATGAAACGCCTAAAAGCACTATCCGAACTGACCGAACTGGGCTCAGGATTCAAACTTGCGGCCCATGACCTAGAAATTAGAGGGGCAGGAAACATCCTGGGTTCTTTTCAATCTGGCCATATCGCTACCGTCGGTTATGATATGTATGTTGAATTGTTGGAGAAAACTATTAAAGAACTCAAGGGGGAAGAGGTCGCCTCTGAAATCCAACCGGAGATCAATATCAACGTGCCCGCGTACATCCCTGAAAACTATATTAAGGATACCAATCAGAGGCTGGTAGTCTACAAAAGACTTGCATCTATCAGGTCGGATGAGGAGGTAGAAGAGATCACGAAAGAACTGACCGATAGATATGGTAAAACCCCTGTTTTGGTTGAAAATCTACTGGAAGTCGTGAGAATCAAGAATCTCTTAAAAAGATTTCTCATAACGAGTGTTGAGTATAATGGGGAAGAGATCGTGTTATCATTCGATCCAAATGCCCAAGCCTCTCTGGGGAAGATTCTCGAACTGATCGGGAGTGATCAAGAAAGATTTAGGTTTTCTCCCGATTTAAAGCTCAGTATAACCTTCATTACTGGCGACTCGAGGAGTGTTTTGAATGAAATTAAAAACGTCTTGAAATAATCATTCCTCCATGTTAGATTAGGAGGTTGAGTCTTTCAGGGAACTGCAACATTACTGACACATTCGAGGGTCCTTCCCTTGGTAAAAAATGTCTTAACACTTTTTCTGTGTCTATCTTTTCTGAACTTACCTTTAGGCTGTCAAAGAAGTGAAAAACAGATACTTGTAAAGATAGGGAACCAGACTATTACTGTTGACGACTTTAAGAGGGAAGTTGATAGAGTTCGGTCAGAATATCTGCAATACAACATTACTGACAAAAAATTATTAAACAAGTTGAAGACGAGTTCCCTTGAGAGACTGATAGAGGAAAAAATTGTTTTGCTCGAGATCGATAGACTCGGCATCAAGATTACGAGAGACGAGTTGGACAGCGAAATATCCCGTATAAAAAGGGATTACCCCGGAGAGAGTTTTACAGAAATGCTTATCAGCGAGTATGTTAGCTATAGGGATTGGGAAGAAAGAATGAGACTGAAACTGTTGATAGAAAAGCTCATCAATCAGGTGATAATGCCGAAGGTCCGCATTGAGGACCAAGAGGTAGAAAGATACTTTGAAACCCACTCGCAAGAATTCTTCGTCCCGGAGCAAATCAGAGCATCTCAAATAGTAGTGAATACAAAAGCAGAGGCATATGAGATCTTGAAGAGGTTAAAAGCTGGGGAAGATTTTGGAAAACTGGCTAAGGAGCAATCATTAAGCCCGGATAGTGAAAACGGGGGGGACTTGGGGTTTTTTGAGCGGGGACATATGCCTCCCGAATTTGATGAGGTTGTCTTTTCTCTACCGATAGGGAAACTAAGCGACATAGTCAAAAGCCCTTACGGATTTCACATCTTTAGGGTTGAAGACAAAAGGAAAGCGAGAAAAATGTTTCTCTACGAAGTTTACGACCAAATTGAACAAAGGCTGATGCGAGAAAAAACCGAAGCAGAGTATGATAGATGGTTAAGAAACATAAAAAATACGGCTAAAGTTGAAGTAAATCATCGGCTGTTTGAAAAAATCAATCAATGAAAGGTTTGCCATAGTGAAAGTTGTTACAAAAAAGGAAATCCTTGCCCTATTTCTTATCTTCTTCTCAAGCATTTCTGTCTTAAATTTTAAGGCCATCGCGGAAACAGTTGACAGAGTAGTGGCCATTGTTAACGATGATATTATCACCCTTACTGAATTGAACGATTCAGTAAAGATATTTCTAAACGATACGATGGGGGTGATAAATTTCGACAGGGAGCAGACAGGTCCGGAAGAAATTAAAAGAAAGATCCTTAATCAGCTGATTGATAATAAGCTAATTGAACAGCGAGCAAAAAAGATGGGAATAGTTATATCTCAAAGGGAAATCGATACTGCTATAGAAAATATATACAAACAGAACTCCATCTCACGGCAAGAATTTGTTGAACAATTGAAATCCAAGGGCCTGAGTTTAGAAAAGTACGAAGAGAGGATCAAACAAGGGATGGAGAGAATGAAATGTTTCAATTACGAAATTAAGTCTAAAATTGTGATAAGTGAGGATGAACTGAAGAAGTACCATACCGAGAACATAGACTCCTTCAAAGCGGTGAAGGAGGTGAGAGTTCAGCATGTATTACTTTTAATCCCCCCAAACGCCAATGAAGCGAGAATCGAGGAGGTCTATGGAAAAGCTCGAGAGCTCTCGGTAAAGATACATAATGGGGAGGACTTTGGGAAATTGGCTAAAATCTATTCTCAGGAAGCATCGGCAGATTCGGGGGGCGATATGGGATGGTTCAAACCAGGGGAAATAGTACCATTTTTAGAAAAGGTTGTCTTCAGGCTCAAAGTTGGCGAGGTAAGTGATATCATCAGGAGCCGTGTAGGTTTCCACATCATTAAGCTTATGGAAAGAAGAGAAGGCGAGGTTAGACCCTTTGAAGAAGTTAAGGATGAAATAACGGATATCCTTCATTCAGAAAAGGTTGAAAAGGAACTTCAGCGGTGGCTCAAAGAGTTAAGGAAGAAATCTTTTGTCAAGATAAAACTATGAGATTGGATCAACTCGCTCTGAAAACAAATCCATAGTGGACTGATATTAAGCCGAATATAATAACTGACACCAATTCACACCTCAACAGTCTTGAAGGCATTTGTAAACCTCCATCAATCTACTCCTCTAACTTTGCCTCAAGCTCCGATCTAAAATCCTTGTAGGTCTTCTCCCTCAGCGCCTTGAAAAACAGGTCAAAGCTCTCGGGAGAGAGGAATTTGAAATAATATCTCTGGTCTTTCTGCAACTCGTTGACTCTCTCGAAATGCTCCTTGGAATACCGGAGCTTAGCCTTATTCTCGTCGGAGACATCGTTGTCCATCTTAATTTCCACTACAATAATGTCCGTCCCAATCCTGATAAAGAAATCAGGGTTGAAAGTTCCCTGTTTAGGATGTTCCCCCTTGCGCCAGGAGTAATCAATGCTGTAGAAGCCCACATCAAGGGATTTGATCCAGGCATCTATAGACCTGGCCGTATGCTCGGCAGTCAAACCGCGAATAAACCTGCGCTCAGGCTCATAGGAAGCAAAGACCGCATTAAGCGGGGTCTTGAAGTTGTATTTGTTCTTAACCTCTATAAGGGCTGATCTGGGAAGGCTCTCATCCTCCTCAAGCTCTTTCAGCAACTTCACATCTGCCGCTTCCCCCAGGCTCATGGAGTAGTCATCCCAAAATACCGTGCCGTCACGCCAGAGCGATCCTACACCAGCACTGTTTTTATT
>JBDRGH010000608.1:0-3027 GCA_043818015.1 Pseudomonadota bacterium | reverse complement strand
TCTAGTCTCTTTCAAACATTGGTATCTATGGATAGTAGGAGTGGAGCCGCAGTCTCAAGGTAAAGGCTACGCGAGTAAGTTACTGAGACCCATGTTGACCAGAATAGACAAAGACGGACTACCATGCTATCTAGAAACACTGGATGAACGTAATGTTCCAATATATGAACATTTAGGTTTTAAAGTGGTTGATGAATCCACTGTTCCCAATACTAGTATTACTAATTGGGCAATGCTGAGGGAAACGTCCAATTAGTCGTACATTAAGTATGCATTGTCTATCACATGGAGAGTGTATGAAAACGGGCAGTCTGACCGAAACCAAGGTGCCATGGATTATTAAACCCTTGCATCTTATCCTCGTTTGCAGTATCCTATCCCTGTCTCGATAATATTACTGATTGTTATCTTCAAAAAAGACGGCCAAGTGACAGAATCCTATGGTCTGGAAGACGACATCAGAAAGATAGGAGCAAAAAGTACATAAATTCCGACGGCAAGGAATCGGAGGTTGAACCAAATGAAAAGATATAACGCATTAGCCTTCCTGTCGTTTCTTTCGTTTCTCGCATTCCTTAATCCACCTAAAACATTATGGTTAATGTTTTTCCTGTTCTTCTTATTCTTCTTGATACCTGCAGGGATTCTGAAGAAAAAGAAGTAAGGATTTAAATTTCCGAGGATATGGTAACAGTGGAATACTTTCAATCAACATTCAGGATGCAATTTTGCAGATTTTTCAGGTGAAGCAACAAAGTAGTAACTTGTGAAATCCGAAGAAGAAATAAAGCAACAAGATTTAGCTCCAGTTAACAATCTACCTGACCTGCCCCCTATAGCAATACCACTTCTTATCTCGTTGCCACAGTTAAAACAGCCTCTGGAGCCGGTGGCTGGTAATTCTTGGCACTGTGCGGTCGGATTTGATTATATTATATCTGGCATAGCTTTCCGTACCCCCTGTGGTATAATATCCCAACAAGAATCCGACGATTCTGAACTTGTATCCCTCAAATCAGAGCTTTGTGCGTTTGAACTAATATCATCAGGAGATAAATATGACAGGGCTAGATAGATTGTTTCAACCAGGGATGATGGGAAAGGTAGAGGTGAAAAACCGTATCGTAATGGCTCCAATGTGTACTTTTACTCACGGACCAGAGGGAGAAATCCTGGATAAGACTGTGGAATACTATGCAGTCCGTGCAAGGGGAGGGGTTGGCTTCATAATGGGGCAGACAACGAATATTATGCGAGAAAGCCGGACCACTATACGCGCTTCTGCGTATGATGATAAATTCATACCCGGCCTTAAGAAGATCGCCGACGCCTACCATCAAAATGGAGCAAAGGGAGCTTTCCAGGTTGCCTGGCATGGCAGGTTATATGCTAAATGGAAACATGAGGAGGAGCACCCGGAGGAAATAATAGCGCTGGCCCCTTCCCCTATCTCCGAGTTCCTCACTTCGAAGCCGTTTCCTGAGCCTTACCCGAAAAGCATGCAGACTGAGCTAGCGCCAGTAGCGACCAAGGAAGACATCAAGCGTGTAACCAACGGCTTTGCCGAGGCTGCTTTAAGGATAAAGAGGGCAGGCTTTGATGCCGTGGAGATTCATGGGGGGCACGGTTATGGCCTGAGCCAGTTCCTTTCTCCTCTGGCTAATCGCCGGATAGATGAATACGGGGGCAGTGTCGAGAAGAGAGCCAGGTTCGCCTGTGAGGTTATCGAGGCAGTAAGGGAAAAGGTGGGGGCGGACTTCACAGTTCTGTTCAGGTATAGCGGCAGCGATTTTTTAGCGGGTGGTATCACCATTGACGACTCTGTTCGCCAGGCACACCTCTTTGTTGAAGCCGGCGCGGATGTATTGGATATATCTGCCAGCGAACAGGCATCTACACAGTGGCAATTCCTCCCTTTTGCCTTTCCCCAGGGGGCAATAGTCCATCTGGGTGAAGCCATTAAGAAGGTGGTTAAGGTCCCGGTTATCACCGTCGGTAAGATTGGCGACCCCGCTTTCGCTAACGAGATTATTAAGAAAGGCAAAGCTGACTTCGTCGCTCTGGGTAGAGCCCTTGTCGCTGACCCTGAATGGGCTAACAAGGCTAAAGAAGGGCGTTTTAAGGATATCCGCCATTGTGTATATTGCCTTAACTGCATCAACGCGCCCGACCATCCCTACATATATAAACAGGGCTTAACCTGTGCCGTTAACCCTTCCCTTCAAAGAGAAAAGGACTTTGCCATCAAATTAGCCCCTACCCCCAAGAATGTAATGGTTATCGGCGGCGGCCCTGCCGGTATGGAAGCTGCCAGAACTCTCGCTGAACGAGGTCACCAAGTCACCTTATACGAGAAATCGGACAGATTGGGAGGCCAATGGTACATCGCCAGCCAACAGGAACAAAAAAAACAGGATTACCCGCGTTTAATAGCCTACCTGAGCCGAGGCCTTACCATTTCGGGAGTTAAGGTGATTATGAATACCAAAGTAACACTCGAATTGGTAAGGGGGGCAAAGCCTGAAGTAGCTGTGGTGGCTACCGGCGCTGTTCCTCAATCTCTGGATGTGCAAGGAGCCGATGGTAAAAACGTGATCCAGGTTAATGACGTTATCCTGGGTAAATCTAAGGTCGGCGACAAAGTGGTTGTGATTGGTGGTCGCTACCTGGGTATGGAGATAGCCGACCAACTGGCGTCCCAGGGGAAGAAAGTTATCCTGGTTACCAGAAGCGCTCTGGGTAGAAGTGTACAAAGGGATATCTACCTTACCTTTAGAAACAGGCTAATTGAAAAAGGAGTTCAATTCTTTTCCTATTCCCCGGTGGTGGAAATCAATGAAAAGGGAGTCTACATCGTCTTTGATGAAAGGCTTGTTTTCCTTAAAGCCGATACTGTAGTCATGGCTGTAGGAGTTAAGTCCGAAAATCAGCTTGTCGAAGCCCTTAAGGGTGTCGTCCCTGAAGTTCATGCTCTAGGAGACTGCGTTCGGCCTCGAGACCTTATGGACGCCATACGGGAAGCAGCGG
>JBDRGH010000607.1:0-2161 GCA_043818015.1 Pseudomonadota bacterium | reverse complement strand
CAGACCACTGGGGCTGCATATCAGTGGGCTCCACTAGTACAAAATCATTTCCGGCACCCTGTATCTTGGTAAACTTCATATTAAACCCTATCCCCTTTATCCCCTTCGGTGTATTGGATGCAATTGCTCACGTTGGGGAATGATAGTTTCAATCTCGACTTCTTGCCCATTGTAGAGTACTTTTTCTACCAGAAGCCTGAGCAAGTCTTGTTTGCCAGTGAAGTCCAGGCAATCTAAACCTGTACCCATTTTCTCCATGAGGTCTCTTATTTGAGTTTCCTGGTTTTCTGTCAGATTCCGTTGGGTCAGTTGTCTGTCCAGTTCCATTTTTCTTTTCTCTAATTCAGCTTGCTCCTTCTGGATGGCTTCCATATCTTCCCGCATCATAAAATCACTATACAAGCCTTTACGGTATCCCTCCACCAGTCGCTTCTGCTCATCCGGTATCGCTTTTAACCTGGCCTGACAAAGTTGCAACTCCCGTTCCAGAATCTGCTTTGTCTGAGAGTTGTCTCTATTACGTCGATGAAGTTCCTGGATAAGAATATCCGGGTCCTTGATAAGTTCGGAGATTGTATCCCAGACTACCGGTTCTATGGTATCAGCTTTGATATGAGGACAAGAGCATGGCTGTGGTTTACCGTCTGCCCCGAGTGGAACCCTATCCGGATTGCCTTTTCTGTAGCAACGGTAATAAGTGACGCCGTGAATGGTGCATCCACCCATCCGGCCACCGCATTGCGGGCAATACAAAAGCCCGGACAGGAGATACTCTCTCTTCGTGTTTCTCCCGGCCAGGTCTGCATTCCTCGTAAGTTTTCTTTGTACCGCTTCGAATAATTCAACCGGCACCAGAGAAGGCACCGCTACCGTTATCCATTCCTCGTTAGGACGCAGGGCAAGAGTGGTCTTTTTGTTTTTCGTCGCTGGCAGGCGACGTAACCTGGGCTCAACATGATGTTGTTTGAATTGATGCATCTTGCCGATATAAACCTCATTCCGGAGCATGGTCCCGAGGGTGCTGGCCCGCCATCTGTCTCCGTTTCTGGGAGTCGGCACTTGTAAAGAGTTAAGCTTCTCGGCTAGACCTTGAAGAGATAGTTTCTCGTTAGCAAAAGCGTAAAAAATAAATCTTAATGTCTGGGCCGTACCCGTGTTTTCCTCAAGCGTGGCCTTTTCTTTGTTGTACCGGTAGCCAAAGGCTACGGCTCCGGCGTTGACTACCTTACCTTGCCTGGCCTTTTCGCGGCTGCCTCTTATCGTTCTTTCTCTTATCTTTTCCCGTTCGTACTCAGACACCAACCCCCTCATGTTGAAAAACATCTTATCTTCGGGCGAGGTACCCATCTCCTGGGTAATGAACTCCAGCTTGATTCCCTGTTTCTCAAACTCTTCAGCCAGAATCATCTGGTGGTAGAGCTTGCGGGATAATCTGTCAGGGTCATATACTAAGACCACATCAACTCTGCCTTCCCTGATCGCCTGGCGCAATCTGTTGAGGGCCGGCCTGTCCAGTTCGGCTCCGCTGTAGCCATCGTCGATAAAGGCATCCTTGTCTCCATCAGAAGCAACCCATCCTCTTTCCAGACACCTCTTCCTCAACGCCTCAAGCTGACTGGGAAGGCCGTATTTCTCGACCTGTTTATCCGTGCTTACTCTGCCGTAAGGCGCTACTCTCATGTTCCCTCCTCCTGATTTGACTTCCGTTCACGCACAGTTTTCTCTACTATTGCTTCCTCAAGCCATTCCCCGAGGGTTTGTTTTTGGGCAATAGCGCCAGTTCGTGCTTGCTTTAAAGCAGCCGGGTCTATCCTGATACTAAAGTTAGGCTTTCTCCCAGTCCTGGGCCTGCCAATCTTCGATCCCATGATGCCATTCTAGTTTAGGTAATACAATAAGTCAAGGAGAATTTGTTCTACCCGTAAAGGGGGCTTTTCGTTCTTGGCCAAAGCATTCTCGACCTTAGTAACTAAGGAGCGGAGAACAATAGGCAGAACTTTTAAGATCCAATTTAGCCTGAGTATCTGACTTTTAATCAGGGTGTCACAGGTTCGAGACCTGTACGGCCTACCAAGACTAGAAGGCCTTCCCTGCCGGGGAGTTTTTGATAGAATCAGGGTGTCGGTTGACCTAGTGTCTTGACACCCTGATTCTATAATCT
>JBDRGH010000606.1:0-2228 GCA_043818015.1 Pseudomonadota bacterium | reverse complement strand
GTTTGGGAGAAGCATCAAAAAAGAAATAGATTGGAGGTAAACTAACATGGGAGGAAGAATAGGACCAGTAGACTTAGACGCAATGATGGGGATAAAACCAGGGGTGAGCCAGACCATTACGACCCCTGCTAAAAAGAAGGTGAAAAAGCCGAAACCGGAAGACAAGATGTTCAGGCGCTCCAGCGGATTCCCGTCATCGGGGTTGTTGAGGCCGGGGAATTAGACGTGCCCTACGATATCACGAAAGTCGGTAAGGGTAAGTTCAAGGTGACAAGTCCGCATGGTACGAAGGCCAAGAGTACGAGCCTTGCTAACGCTAAGAAGCAGACCAGGCTATTGCAAGCGATAGAGCATAACCCAAATTTTAAACCAAGAAAGGAGAAAAAATGAAAAAGGAAACAATGGATGATTTTGACGTAAGACTATGGAAAATCGAAGAATGGATAAAAGACAACGAAATAAACGCTCGCACTAAACTCCAGGTTATGGGGTTAGCTGTGGACGCTTATAGGAGTAATTCAATGTTAGCTATATCAGATGCTGAAAAAAAGCCATCCGTTTTAGAAACTTACACTTCGATGCTTACCCTGTTGCAAGAAAAGTAAAGGAGAAGAAATGAAACCAGGATTAGTTCATAGCGGTCCTCTCAAGATGATAGAGGGGAATGACAGGGTAAGGGCGGAGAAATGTCTTCAGAATATCCAGGTAATACTCGAACAATACGACTGTGAACTTCTTCCGGTCGTTACTCTCACGCCCAGGGGGAATAAGTTCGGGTTTAATGTCACAGCGAAACCGAGGGTGGCGTTGAAGTGAGAACAGCAGAGTTTGACATTGGCTTAGGCCGTGGCGAGGGGGAGATCCAACGCATCAACCAAAGGACTGTAGTTGTGAAGATGCGCCGGGGTGGGAAGACCAAGATAATTAAACGGCATATCGAGAAGCACAGGGTAGTTATTCAGGAGGAAGAATAGTGGAAAAATTACCTGAGCCACAAGAAATAACCGAGGAAATAGAGTCTCGTTGTACCTGTGAGGAATATGAGTGGAGCGAACACACTTGTCCTTATCAAGTAGAAATTGTCGATGACTCTGAGATTTTATGCACTTGTTGTCCTTATTGTGAGCAGCAATGTGTGTGGGAAATATAATCCAGGAGGAAGGGTAGATGAAAGCACGAATCCGGGGTTCTATTTATTGTCCTAAGTGTGGATATCTCATGTTTATCAGTGATGTTAATACAGACGTAAAATGTTTCAATCCAGAATGTGAATTAAATGAGGTTGCCTTTAAGTCGTATGTTGAATTGGAGAGGGTGGAGCATGATTGATATTCGATTTGCAGATGTTGAATCTTTATCAATCGATATCGTTTTCACAGGTGATATTGAAAGGGAGAAGGATACAAACCTTTTTCTTCTCATCTCTTTTGATCGGAATATGTCTATCTTAGATTTGCCAACCATCTTACATCAGAAAGCAGGAGAGCTTACCAAACTTATAAGACATACTTTGACAAGGTAGGAGGAAGAATAGTTCTATAAGTATCACTCAGGGTTCAGTCTATTAAGGCCCGGCCAGGCTTGAAAGGCTGACAACGAAACAAATAAGGGCGTCCGGTGTGGGCACACCCCCATACTTGGCGCCCTTTTTGTTTGCCCTGAGCATACCACAAAACCGTAAAGGAGGCAGTAATCATGTCAGAAGAACAAGGGACGCTAATAGAATCCGGTGGGCCGTCCCAGCCGGAAGCGACAGTTCAACCGTCATCGGACGACCTCATCTCCACGGTAGATTTTCCTCTACCTATCAAGGAGACCCCGCCTGAAGAGGCGAAAAAGACTGAGGAAGCCGACAAGACCGAGGACAAGGACAAGGAAGCTGAAGCGGCAAAAGAACCTGATAAGAAGACCGACGAGGACCGCTTTGACAAGCATCCGCGATTTCAACAGTTAATCAAGGACCGTAATGAGCAAAAAGGTCTTATTGCGGGACTAACCAAGCAGATAGAGGCATTACAGAAACCACAGAAGGAAGTGAAACCTGCATACAAAGACATGGGTGCCATGACCAAGGAAGCATTGTTGGAATGGCAGGAGGAAGACCCAATAGGGTACGTCCGAAACATTGCCCAGCAAGTCAGGGCGGAGACAAGAGAGGACGTACTTGCGGAAGTTACCCAAACTCTCGAAGCCCAAAGGGAGCAGGCAGAACGTCAGGCTATAGAGAA
>JBDRGH010000605.1:0-2442 GCA_043818015.1 Pseudomonadota bacterium | reverse complement strand
ATAACACGCAGCGCCAGGCACACCCCCGGCTACTCAAGATGTTCATTGACTTTGGAACTGTCTGTTCTCCTTTGATTGTGCTCAGCTCCCATTCCATTCTACTTGGTCTTTCAGCTCTTCCGTCTATCCACTTTGCTTTGTTGATGCTACTACCCACGGGATTCTTCGCATAGACCTCTGTCGGAAACAGATCATAAGCCGGTAAAGGCAATATGTTTATATTTTTAATTGCCTCCCTATTGCCATTATAACTATACCAACCATCATAAAGATAGGCTATGCCTCTCACTTCCGACTCTTTCACATTGGACCAATGGCAGCATAAATCTAACTCCCTGAACAGCTCTTGAGCTGTAAATTCTCCCTCTCCGATCACACAGATATCCGCCCCAGCTTTCCTCAACATTATCTCAGGAATTGAAGTGCCGAGTGGCCCACCAACCACAATAGGAATCTCTGGATCAAACCCCTTGATGAAAGAGATCAGACCCTTAACCATGACATAATTGGTTATCAACCCCGTTATGCCAACAGCATCTATATCTTTTAGATGCTCAGAGATTTCTTCTGTCTCTGGCCAGGTAAAGCATTGATCCACAGTCTTGAAGATTTTGTGCCAGTCTCTTCTATCCGCGTTCATGTCCCATATACTGACATTGTGATCTTTCCTAAGAACCTGAGCGATGTAGCCCAAGCCCTGCGGAAAGCAGTTTGGCTGGGACCAAATCCTGATCGGTGGATTTATCAGCAGTATTCTCATTCCTTCTTCTTCCCATGCCCACGAGTGTTTGGATCGTTGACGGCCCTCGGTCGCGCCCTTATTCCAAGTCTCTCGAACATCAGAGAGATCTGCATAATCGTGACCCCGAAGATCCTTGCGATATCCTCCTGTCGTCTCGTCCTATAAAGATCTTCGAAGGCCTCTTTCACAGTACCATAGTTCTTACCCAGCTGGGCGACCCGCTTCTTCCACTTCTCGTATGGCTTCTTGTATTTGAATCCTGGTTCCATTTGCATTCTTATAGTCCTTCCTTTACTACATCAAACTCTGGATATTGAATATCCCTATCTATTTGCTCCTCTCCCACCTGTTTCCTCAACAGCTTCTGAAAATTGGAGTCCCCGAAGTCTGGCAGCAGGGTTGTTCGGCATGGTTGATAACTGATGAAGGTCTCAGCATACTCGAACCCATACTGCCTACCACACTCCTTCTCCATGGAATTGAGCCTGGCCCAGACTACCTTCTCTGTATTGAACTGGGTCTTAAGCTCCATGAACGCCTTTGCTTTTATCTCTATCACCTCGGTAATATCAACTACCACATCGGGAGGCACCACACTCTTCCCCAGCTTGACCATGTTCGGATGGAACTGATAGCCGTAGAAGAAGATGTTAGAAACTGAATGAAGCGAATGTACCGGCATATATCTACTTGCTTGCACGATAGCCTCTATAGTTGCCGTTCCCACCTTGGCATGATCTGGGTGATGGCTCTCCATCGGATGATGAGTTATCACGACATCGGGCTTTATAATACCAATTCTATCCATTACTGGGTCAAGAAAATGATCAAAGCTACAACTTATTCCATCGCTATAATCCAAAGCAGTAACGACAATATTAGAATCGATCATCGCCAAGGCATTATAAAGTTCGTTGACCTTTATGTTTTTATTCTCCCTCTGCTTCTTGGTTAATTGATGGGCATAAAGACCCAACGTCATCGCTAAGATATAAATCCCATCCCCTGCCCTGACATGGTTCACAATAGTGCCTGCTGCCAGATCTATCAGATCAGCCGGATGTGCTCCTATAAACAACAGTTTCATCTCTTTTATCTCCTCTGTTAATCACGGAAGGATAGTTAACGCCTATCATTTACTTCCCCCCTTTAAGTTGTGCGGTGTGGTAAGCAAGGCCTCTTTTTACAACAGGACTTCCACCTATTAACCTGAGTCACCCGCCTGGGTTTACAGGATCACCTACCACGCCGCTTTAGGCTGTGGTAATATTAAAACACTTAAAAAGATATATTCGAATTGCTTTTCTAAACCTTCTAAACTCATCCTCATCGGTTGGATTTCTACCAATCTGCTTTTCCTTCGCCCTCTCTGCCATGCTCCGAAAGGAATGGCTTATAGGGTTCTGGAATACCCCCTCGCCGGTGATCGGTGGAGGGAGTTAAAAGTTAATCTCCTTAATCCTACCCTCTCAAGTTTTCACCCCAGCGGGAGAAGGCAGGTTTAAAGTTACGAGCTAGTTGGCATCACCTCTTTTCCTTTTGAGTCGGCTGGATTGCCCTGTTAGATTCAACTTTCCCACTCGAAAACTCTTGAGCTTTGATAATTTGGTCTTCATTAAAAAACCGTGATAACAATTCTTTGATTTCGCTATATTTCATATTTTCTGTTTTCTTGCAACTCCATATTGAAAAATGAAGCA
>JBDRGH010000604.1:0-3028 GCA_043818015.1 Pseudomonadota bacterium | reverse complement strand
CATAATCCCTACCCCGAAACAAAAATAGCCAGCTCCCGACAGGCTCAGGAGTGGCCCGTATATGTCGATTCCCATGGAGAATGCCCAAATTGGGCATGTGGGGCTAATAAACGCTTTAAGTCTAAGTCGTTTAGGCTATTTTGTCAACAGATTATATGGGTTTCAGAGCATCAAGAGAGGAGTATTGGTGGCTGGAAATCCGCTGAAATAAGGAAACAGCGGGCTGAAGAAAGGCAAAGACAACCCCTGATTTTCCAGTATCCAGACGAATCGAGCTCGTACCCACTACAATGGCATGCCCATTTTTCACTTCAACAGTGACGCCCAAGGGTATCGGACGACCATTAACATAAGTCCCGTTCCCACTTCCTAAGTCTTTAATAAAACACCTATTATCTTCCCCCCACAACAATAGATGATTACGGGAAACATACTTGTCAGGGATTTGTATATCGTTTTCACAAGACCGTCCGAAGGAGACAGCGGCATCCTCAATGTCGAAAGAAGAGGTTTTGCTTCCATTATTTATCACAATACAAAATTTCATTTCAGACTTTTGCTCCGTGAGAAAACAGATATCCGATGGCCATCAATCGGATTTCAGTAAGGGTGAAAGAAAAATAGATGCCAAACCACCGCCACAGCATTTTTTTGATAATTTTCAATGAGTTAACCTACTGCGGTTGGGATATAAAACAACACCTGGGTAAGAAATTCTTGAATATTGAGAAATCTAATTCCACCTATTGGAAGGTTTTTGCGTAGATCAAACGCTCAAAGGATGGGCATCATGAAAACCCTCATCAGGATAATGAATCGAATTTAGTTCCAGGAGTCAACGGATGCCGATTATAATCCCGGATTCGCTAGGTCCCTGGAACGGCAAACGCCGAATGTCTTTGAACCCTGCGCTGAGGAGCATCTCCTCAATCTGTCCCTGTGAATAGGCTTGGCCCTGTTTGGTGTTGACCAACATGTTGAGGGAGAAAAGGGCGGGAAACAGGGGACCGTCAAACGAATCATCCAGAATGAAATCATGGACCAAAACCATGCCTCCCGGCTCCAGCACCGACACGGTCTTCTCAAGAATCATCCGACACTCGGCCGGGCCTGCCGCATGCAGAATATGGGACAGCCAAACCACATCATATTGGCCTTTAAGATCCTTTTTGAGATAATCCCCGGGCATAAAATCGATCCGATCCGACATCCCAAACCGCTCGATGGTCTTTTTCGCAAATGGCTCGGTTCCGGGCAGATCATAGACGGTTGCCCTCAAACTGGGATTTTCAAGGCAGAAATGGATCGCATAGGTGCCTGGGCCCCCTCCCAGGTCCAGTAGGGCTCTTCGCCCGGACAGGTCTATTTGCAGGGCAAGTTGGGGGGCAATGCCCATGGCCGAGTTGAACATGCCCATCAAGAACGGCTCCAGCCCTTCATCACCGCTGATCGCATCTTTTAGGAAAGGCTCGCCTTTCCGGACGGACTCTGAGAGTTGCTCCCAGGCCCGCATGAGATTGTGATGGTGTCGGATCAGATAACCGATGTACTGGGGGGATTCTTTATTGAGGAAGGATTGGCCGGCCGTTGTATTAGCATACCGATCCTGTTCCCTACCCAGAAGTCCCATGGCGACCAGGGCGTTAAGGAGCATGGTGGTGCCTCTAAGATCGGCGCCCAGTCTGTCTGCGATTTCTTTAGCGCTCAGTGCATCCGCACCGATGACGGTGAACAGGTCCAATTGCACCCCTGCGTGAAGAGCACAGGCCTCCCAATAGCTGTTGGACGTGGCCATTAACTGTTTCGGTGTCCAGGTCTCAATATCCATCAACCCTGCTCCAATTGATAATTGTTTGATCTTGTGTGTCAACAACGCCACAAATTAATAATGGTTCCTCATGAGAAATTTAGAGGAAGGAGACCGGTTTTGAAAGCATTTGAACTTCTCAGAGTTGGGAACGATCAGTAACATTGATCAATGCTCAATGTTCAATGATCAATTCCCTTAGGCAATTTTAAGAAACTTGGGGTTCCATCGCGCGAATGCTAGTGTAAGGATGATCAGGAGAACGCCACTTATCAACAAGGAATTGCCGGTCCCGATTCCCTCTGCGATGGCCCCGAAAGGCACAGCGCTCAGAGGCATAAGACCGAACGTCATCAATCCCAGACTCATAATTCTACCCCGCATTTCCGGGCTGGAGTATTCCTGAAGGAGTGTCATGTCGAGGGACATGAAAACGGCATTCATCGCGCCGATCACAAAGATAAGGGGCAAGGCTACGGTATAAGAAGAGGTCTTTGAAAAGATGGCAATTGAGCCCCCCCAAATCAGGCTGATGGCGAGGAGTAAAGCGCCACGCTTGTTCACATGCTTAAGAGAGGCCAGGAATAAGGAACCTGTCAAGGCCCCGAATCCCATCATCATCATCAAATAACCCAGATTGTCCGACCGAACATCCAGGGCCTCCCGTGCCCATGCAGGCAGCAGTGTTTGATAGGTAAAACCGAACAGTGCCGGGACAAAGAGCATGATAATCAGTCCCCGCAGAGTTGAATCCCTTTTGGCATAGGATAATCCCTCGCGAATATCCTCTGTCATACGTTTTCCGGATTGTGGGCTCTGATCTTTATCCAAACGGATCAGTGCGATGCAAAGGATGGAGAACAAATAGATACCGCAATTCAGATAAAACACCCCTGACGTATCCATATAAATGATCAGCACACCGGCCAAGGCAGGACCGACCACCCGGGTGATGTTCATAGCGGAATTCATCAGGGCCATGGCATTCATCAGACCGTCCCTAGGTACGATGTCGGCGACCATTGCCTGCCTGCTGGGCATGTTAAAGGCCATCAAAGATCCATTGATCACACCGATGACGATAAGATGCCAGAGCCGAATCAATCCGGTGATGTCCAGGGTAGCCAGCAAAAAGGTCATGATGGCATTTCCTGCAAAAGAGGCGATGATGACCCTCTTTCTGGCCATTCGATCAGCCAAAGCCCCTCCCACCAATGACAG
>JBDRGH010000603.1:0-2028 GCA_043818015.1 Pseudomonadota bacterium | reverse complement strand
GAGTGCTCGTTTGAAGTCTCTCGTCGATAACCCCTCAACGTAGAGCAGAGGGATTGTCTCTTCCAGGAGCTTGCTACGACGCTGCCAGACTTCGAGCAGTTGGGAACGAAAGGTTTCTTCGGTATCTGAAATCCGAGGCATCGGTATCTCAATAATACCGGCACCGCAGCTTACCTGACGCTCCCGGTGACCGTTGCGGTAACCGAGGACCTTACCCTGGCTGCGCTCATAGGGCCGGCGCATGAGATGGTCAGTCACCTCTTCCTCAAGGGCTACGGTTAACAGCAGCTTTGCTCCCTCCCGGGCGAATAACTCCAGCGGTTGGCCGGCAAGCTCTTCCAGCGAAAATCCCAGCTCTGACATGGTCAATTCCTGTCCCTTGTGGTATCCTTTCTCCATCGGTATATCCTCCCTTGTTCTTATTTTGCTTTTCTATAGGGTAGGATATGCCGATTCCTTTTTCCACCACTTTCGGGACACTACCCAAGGTTCTGATCCGTAACATCTCGTGTAGAAGATTTTGCAGTAATTCTCATTTGCTCAATAATGGGCTGTAAAATTTCTTTGCATCTTTTGTATAGCGCCCGAGCGAAGGGATGTTCAAGTATCAAACCGTCGCGGAATGGGTCTAACAATCTCTGCGGGTTATGTGCGGGATGGTTCGGATTATCTGGGTTTGCTTCTTCTTCGTTTTCATACTCTCGGATTAGCTGGTCAATGTATTCGCAGAAAAGATGGCCTGTCAGTCTCCATGAAACAGCCTCCGATTCCAACCCAAAATAAGTGGAATCGTGTATAGCTGCTTCGCTTTTAACAAGTATGCCTTCTCGACAGGGAATTATGTCTTGTTCAAAAGGTGTCGAATGCTTATATACAACAAGACGAGCATTTGCCTTAGGATAATCGGGAATCTCAACCTGCCCGTCATATGCCAATTCGCCAATGGAATACTTGTAAATCAGTCGGCTTTCTCTTTTTTTGTTCAAGTCTGCAAGAGTTACCTCTCGTCCAGGGTTCGAGAACAAATCTCGCAGACTATAATATCGGGAAAAATCCTTCAGTAACGTTTCATGCTGCGGTATTCTAAAGCGGCTTTCCACATCAATAGTGACTACGGTACCGTTGCCTTTTTGTATACCCAGTCTCTGCCGTGTCTCATTTGTAACCTTCTCAGGACGATCTCCCTTAAAATTGCATTTCAAGGAGGGGGGAATTACCAAATGATTATATTCAGCATCCTTAATGCTTTCAAAATGAACGGTGCCAAATGCAGCAACATCTCTCGCGCCTCTCCCGTGAAGTCCACGCCTCGCCTTCCCTTTTTCAAATCCCGAGGTTCGCTTCCCGAGGGTGCCAAGCTTCTCGAACATCTGCTGCCTATTCATTCCCTCGGCTCTATCTCGCACCATTACAGTAGAAGGTTGCCCCATTTTTCTTCTTTCAATCTCAATCCGAATCTTCCCCGAAGCTTGTTTTCCTTCTTCTTCCATATTACGATAGGAATCATCAGAATTTGTGACAAGTTCCACAAGTCCCCGTTCAATTCTACCCCTCATTGCTCTTTCCATGTTTTGCCGTTTGTATCGAGGATCTGTAAAGAGCTCCCATTCTAACGGAACTTTATTTTTCAGCATTATTCTCTCCTTTTATCCTCCCAGAAGCGAGGCGAACCGCTCTCGAGAAAAATTAATATAGCCGATAACCTCTTCAGCCCTCTGTTTCTTAGCTATGGAGTAAAGTTGCTCTAGGCGATCGTTCAATACTTCTGGTTTGGTATTTACTGTACAAACAATTGATTCAGCAAACTCGGCATGGGAGATGTTAGCTTTCTCACCATAGACTGTGAACTTTCTGAAGGCTACACTCTCCTTCAATGCTTTCATCTTTCGGTCTGAAGGTAACCGGTCTCCTGTTGGAACCTTTCTACCCAAATAATCTTCAATCCGTGTCTTATTGCCTTCTACCCATTCAATCCCATTAGAAGTCAACATCCACCCACCAATATTGTTCGAAGTCCTTTTCCTTTCG
>JBDRGH010000602.1:0-5057 GCA_043818015.1 Pseudomonadota bacterium | reverse complement strand
GTCTTTCTCCGGTTTCTAAGAATACAGAAAGCAAAGGAGAGGATGCCCTTCTTTATTTTATAAATGGCTGTAACAACAGAACAGTCAGTTGAAAAGGCGGAGTGGATATTGGGGTGGAGGTTAAACTCCATCGCCGTTTAAAAATTGAATCCGTGAATGGGAAAGAAAAGTGGGGCTTCTGCCATAATGGGAGTCATTGAAGGAATACGGTATATCTGTTGTCCGTTCATATATAAAGCTTTTTAAATAAGAGGTGAGGACGTATGAAAAAAGAAACAATAAAGCCGAAAAGACGATTTGAACCATGTCCAATAACTAAAACCCTCTCCGGTATACCAATAAAAACATTGTATGGCCCTGAAAACATAAAGGAAGTAGATTACCAGCGTGATTTGGGCAATCCTGGCGAGTATCCTTTTACGAGGGGTATTTGGGGCGATATGTATCGTGGGAAATTATGGACGAAGCGTGTATTTACCGGGCTTGGCTTACCATCGGATACAAACAAGAGATGGAAATACCTCATCGAGCATGGGGAAACAGGACTGTATTGGCAGTCAGATGCACCTACAGGTCATGGCTTGGATGCTGACCATCCTTTAGGTGAATATAACGCAGGTGTTACGGGAATATCCTTCTGCATGCTCAGAGACTTCTACGATTACTTCGATGGAATATCTCCGGAAGACGTTAGTTTATCACAGAATACGCCTACCATGGCAGGACCTATCATCTATGCTAGTTATGTTACCTATGCGGAGGATATGGGGTATGAACTAAGGAAACTGAGTGGCTCATTCATCAATGAATACCTCTTCTCTGCGCTTACAATGTTTGATATCGGACATTTCCCTGAGGAGTTAAGTGTGAAATTATCCACTGACGTCATAGAGCATTCCATAAAACACACACCGAAGTTGCACCCCCTGGCACCGAATCCTTATAACTTAGCCGACTTTGGTGCAAATGTGATACAGGAGATAGCATTTACCGTGGCTATCATCCGTGAATACATAGACCGCATGATTGCTCGTGGCTATAACATAGACGATTTTGCCCCTCGTGTGAATGTTTTCGGCTGTTCCTGTGACATAGACTTCTTCGAGGAGATAGCGAAATTTAGAGCTACGAGGAGGTTGTGGGCGAAGCTGATGAGGGAAAAATACGGAGCAAAGGATTCTAACTCCATGCGGCTTTATTTGTCTGCACATACTGAAGGAGCTTCGCTCACGGTAGTGCAGCCTGTGAATAACGTCATTAGAATAACCCTGCAATCCTTAGCCTGCGTCTTAGGAGGTCTTCAATCCTTTGACCCCTGCGGATATGCAGAGCCTCATCACCTGTTGACGGAAGCAGAGGCGCTAACGTGTTTGAACATCCATCATATTCTCTCCCATGAGTCCGGTGTCGCTGCCTCCGCAGACCCCTTAGGAGGCTCCTATTACGTTGAATGGATGACCTCGAAGATAGAGAAAGAGATGTGGAAATTAGTGGATGAGATGGAGAGAAGGGGTGGTGCGCTGAAAGCGATAGGATGGATGCGTGAGGAGTTGGTAAAAGAATCGGAGAAAAGGCAGGAGGAATTAGAAACTAAGGAGAGATATTTAGTGGGGGTAAATGAGTTCATAGTGCCAAAGGAACGAGAAGTAAAAATAGATATGGAGAAATACAGACCCCCGGGGGAACAAATAAAGGTGGCAGAAGAAAGAGCGAAGCAAGTAAGGAAATTTAAGGCGGAAAGAGATAAGAAAACGACGAAAAAGGCCCTAGAAAACCTTAGAAGCGAAGCAGAGAAAGGAGAAAAACACAACCTTATTCCAGCGATAAACAAGGCTCTTAGAGCTGACGCCACTTTGGGTGAGATTATTGGCGTGATACGCATGGCAAATGGATACGATTATGACCCCTATAAAGTGATAAAGTATCCTTTTTGACGTTGATACGGAGGTGAAAAGGTGGAGAGAAAAATACGTGTGTTGACGGGAATGCCTGGACTCGACTGCCACGATCGCGGACTATTATACGTAGCATCGGAATTACGAAAAGCAGGCATAGAAGTGATCTATATAGGTCCGTTTCATACAGATGAAGAAATCGTGAACGCTGCGATAGACGAAGATGTTGACGGCATCGTTCTGAGTTATCTCAATGACGACCTCTACATGATTTACTTCCCAAAAATCGTGGAGTTACTGAAAGAAAAAGAGGCTAGTGATATATGCGTGTTTGGTGGTGGGAGAATTGCAGAAGAAAACAAGCTGGAATTGGAGAAGTTGGGAATAACGGGTCTTTTTGGACAGGGAACATCCGGCGAAGTGATAGTCAACCATATTATAGAGCGAATAAACAGGGAAAGAAGAAGGGGGGCAGGTCTCGCATTATAACAATTTCCAAGATATTATTATGAATCATGGCTAGGCCACTCAGAATCGAATTTCCAGGTGCTATCTATCATATTACGTCCAGAGGGAATGCCCGTTTACCTATTTTTGAAGACGTTCATGACAGAAAGCGATTTCTCGCCATCCTTGGGGAGGTGGTTAAAAGACACAATTGGCTATGTCACGCCTATTGTCTTATGGATAACCACTATCACCTATTGATAGAGACGGTTCATGGATAAATGGGGACTAAACAGAACGGTGCCTTTTTTATTTTCTTTGAACTATGATGGACTCGTAAAAAGTCAAAATTGGGGTGGCAAAGTAAAAAGCTCCAGATGCAAGGCGCGCAAATCCTGAGGAGTGAGGCGTACTTAGGGGTACGCTGCAACGACGAAGGATGCAGTGCAACGCCGCAGATGGACTTTTTACGAAGCCATCAACTATGAGTCGTAGATAAAAGAGAGGTGGGACATGAAAATGAAAAGAACGGTATTCGTGGCAATTGCATTGGTAGGAACTGTTGTTTTGCTTACCGAATCTCTCAGCCAAGCAAGAGACGTCAGAGGGGTAACTGATGACACTATAAAGATCGGGATGATACTCGACATGACAGGCCCGGCAGCGGGATTGGAAGTTGTCTACGCAAACGCCCAAAGAGATTACTTCCGATGGGTGAACGAACAGGGTGGTATCCATGGCAGAAAGATCTCGCTTCTCGTCGAAGACGATAGATACAGTATACCTGCAGCCTTTGCAGCTTTCAAAAAACTGGCCTACAAGGATAGGGTGCTCTGCATTTCTGGGCCTGGAGGAACAGGACAGCATACTGCCATGTTCTCGCAGTTACAGAAAACTAAGATGCCTTCCTTTGCTATAACTATTTCACCGATCATGCACACACCTTACAAAAGGTATGTCTTTCCGCCTGCAGGGGATTTTTGGGATTTTATCGGTGTGACCTATGATTATATAGTAAATAAGATGGGGGTCAAAGCACCCAAGATAGCCATGGTCAGACCGGACACCGAAGGGGGAAAGGTCTGTGCCACTGGTGCTAAGAAATGGGCAGATTTTTACAATCAAAAGTATTATGAAGAATATATGGCTGTCGGGGCGATGGACATAACACCTCAGGTTCTCAAGCTAAAGAAGAACGGCATAGATAATATTATAGTTGCAGGTAATACTACCGGGGCCGCGGCACTGGTATTGAGAACCTGCAAGAGGTTTCGATACTCCCCCAATGTACATGGGGTTCATTATGCCTGCGGTGATGAGGTCATAGAGAGCGTGCCAGACGCAGCAGAAAATTATTACGGGATTCATGCGTATAGTAAGTGGCACGAAGATACTCCGGAGATGAATAAGTTGAGAAAACTGTTTGTGCAATATCATCCTGATAGTAAGCCCCCGATCATAATGTATCAGCAGGGATGGTATTGGGGAAAGATCATATCTGAGGGTCTTGCGAGAGCGGGTAGAGACGTCGATGGTGAAAAGCTGGTAGACGCCCTTGAAACATTTAAGGACTTTGACACTGGAGGTCTTTGCGGCCCTGTTACGTACACATCCAAATCCCATAAGGCCACGAATTACTGTAAGATGTTTAAGGCTGACATGAAGAAGAAGAGGCTTGTTGCGATTACCGATTGGATGAAGCCTGCTGAATGAGAATGAATTACCCGGGCGGAAAATACGCGGAAAATACGGGACGTACATTATCTTCTATCTAACGAGTTTCAATGGTCAAATTTCGACAAGGTTATAATAGCTTTATGTATATCCTTAAATCTTTCCCGACCCCCCGTTATTGCTAACGATAGAGTTCAGCTGCAGCGCCGATCTGCACCCGACTGCCACAGTAGTTTTCCCCACATAGGCGGCGTTCCGCTAGACTAAAAGGGTTGCGTCCCCTTTACTGGAACATCCCGCTACAGTCCATCCACAGCCACAATCGAGCTAGTGGCGATTCTGTGCCGGAGCGCCTTGAGCGGCTGATACTCTGGGTCAGCGAACAGCGCGTGGACGGCTTGACGATCCGGGAAACGAAGCACCACCAAGCGAGTTGGCTTCCACTCGCCTTCGATAACCTCGAACTCGCCGCCTCTGACAAGGTACTCTCCGCCATGCTTTTCGACGAGCCTGGGCGCTTCACGCTTGTAAGTTTCGTATTGGTCGGGCTCAGCGACATCGACATCCACAATTAAGTAGGTACTCATATAGAAGTCTCCTCTCGCGGTGCTGGTGTATAACGCCTGAAGTCAATGGCGGGCTATTGCCCGTCCAGTGGAGTGATTCGTTACATGTTTCTTCAATTCCGTGACTTAATTTTATTATCTATCAGTTCCTTAATAACATGCCACTCAGCAGCTGAAACTGGAAAGTTTGTTCCCTGAGCAACTCTCAATATGCTAAGATTTTTAAGTTCTTCAATTGCTTTGGGTAATGGGGGGTAATGGGGACGCAACCCTTTTCTAATAACGCGATTGTTATGCGCTTTCATCATTATTTGTGTGTTGGCTCTTTATTTATTTGAAGGGTGGTCATTATTATACTCCATCTAATATGTATTTCACATGAGATACAGGTCTTCCGTTCACAAAATTGAAAAGGAGCAGAAGCTGGTAGGCGAATACAGAAAGCAAGAGAAGTGGTTGGACGTTTCGTTTCCCT
>JBDRGH010000601.1:0-2342 GCA_043818015.1 Pseudomonadota bacterium | reverse complement strand
GAAAATAGGAGAAAGATGGCTAAGGAAAAGCTGGGAGTAATCATAAATTCCAGCATTAATGAAACACTCAGTCGAACTATCCTCACCTCTGGTGCAACTCTTTTAGTAGTTATTGCATTACTGATTTTAGGCGGTAGTATTATACACGACTTTGCCTTTGCCTTAATGGTAGGAATTATCATCGGTACCTATTCATCCATCTATGTAGCTAGTCCTACAGTGATCCTGTGGGAAAAAAGATTCCCGGGAAAAAAAAGTAAAAGGATGTGACCCTTCTTTTCAGTCTAGAATTACTTCTCATACCCGGCCAACTCCATTTCTGTAGTTTACTTCTCCTATTACTTCTCTTCGACTAGCTAGTCGCGTACTCATAAATTGGGAAGGAAGCCTTTCAGGCCGGTCTGGTTACAGGAATGTTTTGATGGATACGATAACGGTAAGCCTCGGTAACAGGAGTTACCCTATCTACTTTGGTTATAATAACCTTGACGAGTTAGGCACAGTTTTAAAAGAGCTTGATCTCAGTGATAGAATCGCTACGGTTACCAATCCGACAACAGGAAAACTGTTTCTCGACACCGTGGAGAGGGCTTTAAAGAACGCAGGCTTCAGTGTCTGCCCCATCGAAATCCCTGAAGGGGAAGAATACAAGTCCTTTAAGTGGGCGAGTCAGCTTTACGACAAACTGATCTCTCTCAAGATGGATCGCAAATCAGCCCTCATCGCCCTCGGGGGAGGGGTTATTGGGGACATTGCGGGTTTTGTTGCGGCAACTTTCATGCGGGGGATTCCCTTCATCCAAGTCCCTACGACCCTCCTAGCTCAAGTGGACAGCAGTGTTGGCGGCAAAACAGGCATAAACCATCCCAAAGGTAAAAACCTGATCGGTGCCTTCTATCAGCCAAAACTGGTCTTCATTGATGTGAATACCCTCAAGAGCCTACCGAGATCGGAGTTAATCTCCGGTCTAGCCGAGGTCATAAAGTACGGAGTCATCTGGGACCCTCATCTATTCGAATACTTGGAAAAGAACCTAGAAGATATCCTGAGCCTCAATCAAAAATCCATCTTACTGGTCGTCAAGACGTGCTGTTCAATCAAAGCAAGGATTGTTGAAGAGGACGAGAAAGAGGGGGGACTTCGATCAATCTTGAATTTTGGGCATACAATAGGGCACGCGATAGAAACCCTAACGGATTATAAGAGCTATAAACACGGTGAGGCAGTGGCTATTGGTATGGTGACCGCAAGCCACCTGTCAGTCAAAATGGGGGTTTGTGACGAAAACGTCTCTCACAGGATTGAGGCTCTGATTCAAAGAGCCGGCTTGCCAACAGAATTACCTAAATTCCCTCCAGATGAATACATGAGGGTTATGGAACTGGATAAGAAGATCAGAAGCAACATGGTCAAGTTTGTCTTGACAGAGGATATTGGTCGTGTTAGTTTTAAAAATCTGTTGGTAGAAGAGGTCTCTAAGTACTTGTAGTGAGAAAGAAATGAAGGATTTTCTATCCTCGTTTGAGGACGCTTTAAGGGATGGTATGACAGATAAAGCCATCCAGATGTGCGTGCACAGACTGAAGGCTAACCCTAAAGACTGGAGTGCCACGGTATGCCTGGCCAAGGCCTACTTTGAAAAAGGAATGCTGCGAGAGGCTCGGGAAGAGCTCGAAAAGCTTGCCAAAGTCATGTCCAATAACAGAATGATCTATAAAATGTTAGGGGAGATCTATGAAAAGGAAGGAAACAGAGGGAAGGCCATAACGTTTTATCGTATATTCTCAGCATACGATCCAGGGGATTCAGAGGTTAACTATATCTTGAGTTCTCTAGAGGTAGAGGAACACCTAAGAAGAGAACGGATGCCCAGAGAAGACCGGTCAGGAGTACTTGAAGGGGAATCCGATGATAAGGTAAAGATTTTAACAAATACCGTTGCAGAGATTTACATAAAGCAGGGGCATTTGGATAAGGCACTGGAAACTTACCGAGAAATGCTGGGCGCAGACCCTGCGAACGCTGCAATTCAAAGGAAGATAGAGGATTTAATAGAAAAAATAAAGGAATCTGGCCGTACCGAGGTAGACCTTCCCCTCTATTCTCCCAAGACCGAAAGGATTATAACCACCCTCAACAATTGGTTAGGTAATCTTCAACGAGTAAAGGAACGTCCAAGAAGCGTTCAATAACCCATTCTGGTATGGAATATTAGATATGAAAAAAATACTGGTGATCCACGGCCCCAATTTAAATCTGTTAGGCAGAAGGGAACCTGAGATTTATGGTAGATTGACTCTCGACGAAATCAACAAGGATATAGAGAGAGTCGCCGAGGAAGC
>JBDRGH010000600.1:0-5193 GCA_043818015.1 Pseudomonadota bacterium | reverse complement strand
GTGGCTGACCAGCAAAATGGAGAAAGAGATCGAGGCTTTGGTGGAAAAGGTAGAGCAAATGGGCGGCTGGATGGCTGCACTCCAGAAAGGTTGGATCCAGGAGGAGGTAATGAAGGGGGCCTTGGACATTCAGAGTAAAATCGATAGTGGAGAGAGGGCAGTCGTTGGTGGTAATTGCTTTGTTGCTCCTCGGGAAGAAGATTTCAAACCCCAGGTTTACACTCCGGACCAATCTGATGTCGAAACCTACATCGCGGAGTTCAAGGAATTCAAGAAGGGTCGAGACAAAAAGAGGGTCAGGGAAGTGATAGAGAACCTACGTTATGCTGCGGAGACTACCGACGAGAATTTGGTGGGCTATGTTTTTGAAGCCTTAGAAGCTGATGCCACCTTTGCAGAAATAATCGGAGTCTTGAGGCTGGTTGATGGGCTGGAGTATGATTGGGCTGGTGAGCGGGAGTATCCGTTTACTTCCCTATAAAAGACGTGATTGTCTTTTCTGTAACAGAAGCGGTGGCACCTTATTCGCTATCTCAAAAAAGGAACTATGAAGGAGGAGGGGCATGAAAAAAGGACATTTTGCTAAGAATGGCGTTTTGAGTGTATCACTGTTTGTTATTATCTACCTGATTATCACCCTCGTTATTCCGCCTTCAAAAGAATGTGCTGAAAAGGTAAGGGGTGTTACGGATAAGGAGATCAAGATTGGAGCGATTATTGACCAAACCGGAAGTATAGCAAACGTGGGTATCCCTCTTGCTTCCGGATCGGCAGTTTATTTTCGTCATATAAACGACCAGGGTGGGATTCATGGTAGGAAGATCAAGTTCATACTGGAAGATGATCGGTATAACATCCCTATGGGTATAGCTGCCTTTAAGAAGCTGCTGTTTAAGGATGAGATATTTGCTCTTATCGGTCCTGCGTCCGTTGGCGAATCGAGGATCCTCTTTCCCAACATGCAGAAATTCAAGCTTCCAAGTGTAGTGGAAGGTCCTCATTCAGAAGCTGTCATTCCCTACAAACGGTACGTATTTTTGTGTACTCTCCGATATGAACAAGAGATAGGGGTAATTCTAAACTATATACTGGAGGATTTAAAGGAGAAAGACCCGAGGATAAGCTATGTTACGTTTGACGCAACGTCGGGTAAGATTTGCATGGAATACGCAAAGAAATGGGCAAAGTCCCTGGGTATTACCCATATGGACATCGAGGTTTTGCCTCTCGGTGCACTCGATGCTGCATCGCAGGTTCTCCTCATAAAGAAGAGAGGTGCAGACTATATACTCACTCACCACCCTGGTCCTGGTACGGTTGCCCTTTTTCGGTCTATGAAGCAGCTTCGATTCGATGTTCCTGTTTTTGGTGATGTATTCAGTTGTTCTGAAGATGTTGTGAGGCAATTGGGAGAGCAGGGGCGGCGTTTTGTAGCTACAGCTCCCTGCAGTCCGTGGTATGACAAGTCTCCTGCGATAGAGGAAATGAGGAATATAACGCTGGGGTACTATCCGGGGACAGAGAAGCCGTACCGGAGCCTGTATTATACTGTGGGTTGGACGGTAGCGAAGATTCTGTCTGAAGGGCTAAGGAGAGCGGGGGAGCACCTGACCCCAGATACTCTGGTAGATGGGATGGAGACTCTTAAAGGCTATGACACAAAGGGTTTATGTGGTCCTATAGCAATCACTTCACAGTACCATCAATATGTTGATTCATGCAAGTTTTTCCGTCCGGATCCCCCGATGGGGACGCTGGTACCGATAACGGACTGGAGGGAACCACCGAAGATGTAAAATCGAAAGTTATTCAAATCTAAAGGTGGAGAGGGTCTGGACTGTCGGCTACGAAGAGAAGGGAGAGTGGAGATGAAGGTAAAAAACAGGGTATTCATGACAATTGCATTGTTGGGGGGTATTTTCTTCATTTACACTACTATTAGTCACGCAAAAGAGGTCAGGGGAGTCTCAGATGACACCATAAAGATAGGTTGTCCAGACAAGCATTACAGGGCCAGCAGCAGACCATTTTGGAGCCTGGGTGGGGGCAATGAGAAACTATTACAGAAACCTGAACGAGCAAGGTGGTATCCATGGAAGGCAAGTGAAGCTCATAGTCGAGGACACGCGCTATTCCATCCCTCTTTCTTCGGCTACCTTTAAGAAACTTCTTTACAAAGACAAGATCTTTGCCCTCTTTGGTCCTGATGGGACAGGGCAGACTATGGTATTGAAACGGCAGATAGAAAAATTGAAGGTGCCATCCATTGGTATATCCCAGGCAAAGAGCTTGGTCAGCCCGACACGGAGATATATCTTCATTGCGGCTACACCTTACGAAAACCAGATAAGTGTCATCTTTGATTATTTGATCAATGGACTAAAGCTGAAAAATCCAAGAATTGCAGTAATTTATCTGGATGTCGAATATGCAAAAGTTTGCCTCAGGTCGGCACAGGAGAGGGCCGGATTCTATGGTTTGAAACTGGTCGGTGTAGAGGTTATCTCTTTGATGAATCTGGATTCCACATCCCAGGTGCTCAATCTAAAGAGAACCGACCCTGAATACATTATACTTCCAATGTCGACAGAATTCGCAGTCAATGTGTTCAAGACCGCAAAAAGGTTTGGACTTGAAGGGATATTTTTTGGCAACCATTACACCTGTGAAGAAGAGGTCCTCCATAACTTGACATTTCCTGTCAAGAATTACATGGGTGTAAACTCTTATAATTCCTGGTATGACGAGAGTGTCGGTATGGAGAACCTGAGGAATATGACGTTGAAATACGACCCTGATGCAAAGTATCGCATGCGGATATACATGCAAGGCTGGGTCTCGTCACTGTTATGGGCCGAGGGGTTCAAACGTGCCGGAAGAAATCTGACTATTGAAGGATTTGTAGATGCTTTAGAAAGTATTAAAAATCTTGATACGCAGGGAATTTGTGGTCCGATTACGTTAGGTCCGGATGACCATGTAGCGGCAGATTATTGTAGAATTTACAAGTCCGTTCCAGAAAAAAAGATACTGGCTCCGATAACTGACTGGATGCTTCCGGTTACTGAGAAGTGAATTTCTGATAAACCTGAGAATTCAGGATATGAATATCGTGGTAAATTGAGAGATGTTGGTGCGGTTAAGCCACGCGCTTTTTACGCGCGGGCTTAACCGCTGCTTAGATGGCTCATATGGCCCTGAAGAAGTGAAAAGCTTCGTTTAGGTCTACTCCTGGGTTGCCTTCGCTCGCTCCTCTTGGCTCGTTTTTGCCAGGGCCTCGACCTTCTTGATATCCAGTTTGAGCCCTTTTGCCACACGACGACCATAATCCGGGTCCGCCTTATAAAAGAGGGCTGTTTGGCGTAGCTGAATACGCTTCTGCGCATTGCACAGATGGGTCACGATATTGCCGATTAGGTGATCCCTATCCTCCTCCCTCATAACCTTACGGTACAAATCCCCCGGCTGCACAAAATCGTCATTGGGGTGAGTGTAACGCTGACGCGCAGCCAGCCCGGAAACATCTAGAGATGGTTCTGCCGCTTTGGGGTCGGGAGCAGGGCCACCAAAGCTGTTTGGGTAGTAATTGGGACTGCCAGCACCGTTCGCATCAAAACGCATAAATCCGTCCCGTTGGTAGTTGAGCGTGGGGCAGGCCTTTGCAGAGTTTACCGGCAGCAGATGGTAGTTGGGCCCCAGGCGGTGACGATGGGTATCATGGTAGCTGAAGAGCCGACCCTGGAGCATCTTGTCCGGCGAGGGGCCGATCCCGGGCACGAAATTGGCAGGCGAGAAAGCGGATTGCTCTACCTCAGCAAAGTAGTTTTCGGGATTTCGGTTAAGGACCATACGGCCTATCGTGATTGGTGGGAAGTCGCCGTGGGGCCAGACCTTGGTGATGTCAAAGGGGTCAAAACGGTACTCATTGGCCTGCTCTGGCGTCATGATCTGTACCTCCAGCCTCCATGACGGGTAATCCCCTCGGGCGATAGACTCGGAGAGGTCACGGGTGGCGTGGTCAGGATCTGTACCTTTCAAGCGTTCAGCCTCTTGCCGAGTCAGGTTCTGGATGCCCTGTTCGGTTTTAAAGTGGTACTGGACCCAGAAATAGCCATTTTTCTTGTTGTACCACATATAAGTATGGCTGCTGTACCCATTCATATGGCGGTAGGTTCCGGGTGTACCCCGATCGGAAAAGAGGATGGTTACCTGATGAATGGATTCCGGCGTGAGGGAAAGAAAGTCCCAAAACATATCCGGGTCCTTAAGATTGGTCGCGGGGTGTCGCTTCTGTGTATGGATGAAATCAGCAAACTTCAGAGGATCTCGGATGAAGAAGACGGGTGTATTATTCCCCACCATATCGTAGTTCCCTTCCTCTGTGTAGAACTTCACGGCAAATCCACGGGGGTCCCGCTCGGCATCAGCAGACCCCTTTTCGCCCCCCACAGTAGAAAAGCGCACAAAGAGTTCTGTCCGTTTGCCAACTTTTGAAAGAAACTTGGCCCTTGTGTATTTGGTCACATCGCGAGTGACCTCGAAATAGCCATACGCCCCTGCCCCTTTTGCATGTACTACCCGCTCGGGAATCCGCTCCCGGTCGAAATGCGCCAGCTTCTCAAGCAAATGTACGTCCTGCATCAGGACAGGCCCCGGACTCCCCGCGGTCATGCTGTTTTGATCGTCGTAGAGTGGTGTGCCAAAGTTGGTGGTTAGGGTGTTTTTTCGCTTTGCCATTTAAACCTCCTTTCAGATCGATACTCGATCTTACTTCGTCCATCCTGAAAAATGAAAAGTTTCCTTTTCCGCTTCTCTCACCGCCTAAGATTTTTCTTAATATAATATTGTTGGGTCGTATTGTCAAATTGTCGAGAAGAATAAATTGTAAAACGTAAGTTACACTTTAGGGCCCGTTAAGGAGAGATAGGGATCAGGTCTTGACGGGCTGCTGCCCAAATCCTTTTTCACAGCTCTCAATACTTAACATCGCTCATCTTTTTACTAGAGCTTGAACACCCTCATAGCATTCTCACCCATGATGAGGCGCTTCTCCTGTTCTGAGAGGTCCAGCTTCAATATCCCCTGAACACAGTCACTGGGCTCATACCAGGGGAAATCACTGCCGAAAAACACTCTTTCGGAACCGAGAGCGCGAATTAAACCCGTTATGTCCTGGGGCGGCATTCCGTATCC
>JBDRGH010000599.1:0-2114 GCA_043818015.1 Pseudomonadota bacterium | reverse complement strand
TCGAGGCCGAATGGGCTCTCGACAGGTCGCCTGCCAAAGGGGTGTCTTCAGTTCCGACGTGTCGGAACTGAAAGCTTTACTCAATATTGGAGCTAGACCAAGACAATGCTTAAAAAGAACGGAAACTATCTTTTGCTTCTATCCATGATAATATATCTTCCCACTTGTGCTAGCATGGATCTTTCCCGGAACCATCCTTCTCAAATTCCCCTGCCCTATGAAAAGATAGATGAGATAGACGAGGGTAATTCTTTGGCTTACTATCATTTCTCTCTCGCCCAACTTTATGAAAAGGAAGGGAAGATAGACTCGGCTGTACGGGAGTATACGTTGGCCCTCAATTATGACAAGGATTCGCCTGCCTTAAGAACGCATTTAGCGTTGATGTATATTAAGAAAGGGGCCTTGCAGAACGCAATTCACGAGTGTCAAAGGGCTATCGCCACTGATCCGCGCTACGTACCTTCTCGTTTGCTCCTGGGAGGGTTATATTCTGGTACCGGCAATGACCGTGCCGCCATTCGTGAGTACGAGAGGGCAATCGAGATTGACCCTGAAAACAAAGAATCTTATCTCTTAGTAGGTGCCTTGTACGCCAAAATTAAGGAATACGAGAAATCGATTGCTTCCCTGAAAAGGTTACTTGAGATTGAACCAGATTCTGCAATGGGTCATTATTATCTGGGAAGAGTCTACGCTCAGATAAAACTCTTCAAGGAAGCTGAAAGTCACTATCGAAAGGCGCGCAGTATTAGACCACGTTTCGTCGCACCCTTGATCGAACTTGGTGTAATTTATGAGCTTCAAGGAGAGAATGATAAGGCAATCGGAACATATGAAGTGATCCTAGGTATTAATCCCTTGGAACTTTTAACTCTGAATCGCCTTGGCCATCTGTACCTCAAACAGAATAAATTCGAAAAAGCCCTTGAACAGTTTGACAAGTTAAAGAAGCTCGACAGCGACAATAAAGAGGTTAGGATCACAATAGGATTGATTCATTTTGAGCAGAAAAGGTATGAAGAAGCTATAGCAGAATTGAACTCTATTCTCACCGACGATCCCAATTCTCATAAGGTTAGATATTACTTGGGTGTTGTTTATGAAGAAAAAGAAGAACTCGAAAAAGCAATCGAGGAGTTCAAAAAGATACCTCTGGAGTCGAAATTCTTTCCCGATTCACAGATCCATATCGGGTATATCCTTGATAAGCAGCAGAATCGAAAAGACGCCATTGAAGTGATTAAAGAGGCTATCAAGAAAAAAGGAGCAAACGTTTCATTATATAGGGCCGTAGCATCCCTATATGAGAAGGACAAGGACTATGCAAACAGCATTGAGTCATTGAAGAAAGCACTGAAACTGAGACCGAATGATGCTACTCTCCATTATAGTCTTGGGATTATCTACGATAAAGCCGGTGATCGCAAAAAAGGGATCGAACAGATGAAAGAAGTATTGAGACTGGATCCTGAAAACGCCAGTGCCATGAACTACATTGGATACACGTACGCCGAGAAAGGCATAAATCTCGACGAGGCTGAAAGGCTGATAAAGAAGGCATTGGAGATCAAACCCGAAGATGGCTATATT
The DNA here is from genome assembly GCA_043818015.1 of Pseudomonadota bacterium. Lineage (GTDB taxonomy): Bacteria > Desulfobacterota > UBA8473 > UBA8473 > UBA8473 > JBDRGH01. The sequence continues at coordinate 521 of JBDRGH010000599.1, read as the reverse complement.
ACGGACAGCCTTGGTTGGGTTTATTATAAAAAGGGGCGAATCGACGATGCGATTAATGAGTTGGAGAGAGCTGCCAAGTTGGCGCCTGAGGATCCGGTAATCGCTGAACATCTTGGTGACGCTTACCTTAAAAGCAGCAAAAGAGACAAGGCACTGGCAATGTATGAGAAAGCCCTGAAACTGGATCCAGATAAGGAAATATTGAGAGAGAAGATTAGATTGATTCAAGAGGAACAAATAAAAGGAAATACGAAATAAGGAGAGAATTGGCCGTTCAAAAGGTGGGTTTCTGTACACCCCAAACAGTCCCCAAACTTACTGTCCTTCTTATCTTTTCCGTCTCCATCCTGGTGAGTTGCACCGGGCTAAAACCTTCCAGATTCCCCGTAAAGCTATTGACTTATCCTGAAGAGATCCTGAGGATTGTAGAGAGTAGACAAAATAAGATCATGGATTTAAAAGGGATAGCTGCGGTAAGGGTCACTGATGCCAATAAGGATCACCATCTGCGAGAGGCCATT
>JBDRGH010000598.1:0-5701 GCA_043818015.1 Pseudomonadota bacterium | reverse complement strand
AACAGTTTCAACGCCTGTTCGATATTCTGAATCTGAATCTTTGCCTTCATCCTTCGGGCCTCTTCCGGTCTCCCGATAATCCTGGGCATGATTAAGCCAGCAAGAATACCCAGAATAACCAGAACAACCATAAGTTCTATCAAAGTAAACCCTCTTTCATCGATATGCCTTGCCATCAATCTAACCCATCCTTTCACCGGGTATTGTTAACGCCTTCCCACAGAGAGCACATTAAAAGGAGAAAGTAGAAGAGTGGAGGAGTTGAAAAGTTTGTTCCACTCTTCCACTATTCTAATCCTCCAATTTTCTATTTCACTACCTAATAATCTGGTTCATCTCCAAAATGGGCAGCAGTGTAGCCAGTACTATAAATCCAACAATTAATCCCATGAGAAGGATTAAAACAGGCTCCAGTACAGAAGTCATCGTAGAAACTGTCGTTTCAACCTCGTTATCATAGGAATCTGCAACCCTCATAAGCATGTCTTCCAGTTCTCCACTCTTTTCCCCTGCAGAGATCATATGGATTACAAGAGGGGGAAAGACCCGACTTCGTCCCAGGGGTCCAGCAATATCCTCTCCTTCCCGAACGTTTTCCCGGGCAGATTCGATAGCCTGCGATAGTATTCGGTTACCTACCACATTCTTCACGATATCAAGGGACAGCAAGAGAGGTATGCCGCTCTTGAGTAGCATACCCAGCGTCCTTGAGAATCTCGCCAATGCCGTCTTTTTGACAAGGCTCCCAAACGGCGGAACCTTCAGTTTTAATCGATCATAGAGAAGCCTTCCAGATTTAGTTCGGATGTAAGTATTCATTCCCAATGCAAAGAGGATTATGGACAGAACGATAACCCACCAAAATCCCCTCATAAAGCCGCTCACAGAGATGAGCACGATTGTAGGAAGCGGGAGAGCTTGATGCATCTCACTGAAGATCTTCGAAATGGTCGGCATAACAAACGTAACCAGAAATGCCAAGACCCCTCCTCCAATGAAGACCATAAGCACAGGATAGGCTAAGGCAGCCCAAATCCTATTTCGCAGCCTTACCTGATTCTCGGAGAAATCGGCGAGCCGAGAAAGAATAGTCTCCAGAGTACCGCTTGCCTCAGCCGCCCTAACCATATTGACATACAGGGCTGGGAAGACGTGTGGATGGCAAGCCATAGCATCTGCAAGAGGGCTTCCCTTGGTAACGTCCTCTCTGACTTGAGTAATTATCTTCTTTAAAGAGGGGTTATCAACCTGATTGATGAGAGCAGTAAGAGAGGCCACCAGCGGCAGACCCGCACCTATAAGGGTAGAGAGCTGGCGGGTCATTGTCGTTACCTCTTGAGCTTTTATTCTCCGAAATATCCAGGAAAGCTTTAATTCTCGGGATGGAAGGGGGATTTTTGCTCGAGTATCTTCCCATATCTCGACGGGGAATATTCCGGTAGTCCTCAACTTCAGACGGGCAACCCTGGAACTATCGGCATCTATAATCCCCTTGACCCTCTTACCATCACTGTCAAATGCTCTGTACTCGAAGACGGGCATTCTACTCCTGTGTAACCCTCAGAATTTCCTCAATAGTGGTTATTCCCTCAAAGACTTTCGCAGCCCCGTCTTCCCGAAGGACAGTCATCCCGTTCTCAATCCCCTTGTTCCTGATCATATTTGATTCCGAGGTCTGCAATATGAGGGCCTTAATCGAGTCATTTACCATCAGAATCTCGTAAATTCCCGTTCTTCCTTTATACCCGGTATCGAGACACTCAGGACACCCTTTCCCCCGATATAGAAAACCGTTCTCCAGATCTTCGAGGATTAAGCCGATCTCCTTCAGGGATTCCCTATGGGGGACATAGGGCTCTTTGCACCCTTCGCATATCAACCTTACGAGTCTTTGGGCGATGACCGCATTTAGTGAGGACGAGACCAGGAAGGGTTCTATTCCCATATCGATCAAACGAGTAATAGCACCAGCGGCATCATTGGTATGCAAAGTGCTAAAGACTAGATGACCTGTTAAAGCCGCGTGAATGGCGATCTCTGCGGTTTCAGAATCTCTTATTTCTCCCACCAGTATTACGTCGGGATCCTGTCTGACGATGGAGCGAAGCCCCTTTGCGAAGGTGAGGTCAATCTTGGTATTTACCTGGATTTGGCCTATTCCATTCAACTGATATTCAATCGGATCTTCAATAGTTATTATATTCTTATCGGGGGAGTTGATTTCGCTCAACGCTGCGTATAGGCTTGTAGTCTTCCCACTCCCCGTCGGCCCGGTGACCAACACGATCCCATGAGATCCGTGGATCAGCCGCGTTATCCTCTGTAATTTGTCCAGCGAAAGGCCCAGATTTCCTAGGTTAAGGAGGAGATTGCTCTTATCCAACAATCTGAGAACCACCCGTTCACCAAAGGCGGTAGGTATAACTGAGACTCTGATATCGACATCCTTGTCAGCGATTTTTACCTGGATCCTCCCATCCTGGGGTAGCCTCTTTTCCGCGATGTTGAGCTTCGCCATAATCTTAACCCGCGAGATAATGGCCTGTTGGTACCTCTTGGGAGGGTTCAGGACGTTGTATAGCACCCCATCGACTCGATATCTTATCCTGAGTTCCTTCTGGTATGGCTCGATGTGGATATCACTTGCCCGCGATTTGACTGCCTGAGACAGGATCAGATTCACCAGCTTAATAACCGGAGCTTCGCTCGTTGCATCGAGTAGGTCCTCTATCTCTGTCTCTTCCAGCTCATTGAGGATCTTACTGCTATCCTCCTCATTCATATCCTGGATTATCTCTTCAGGTGAATTGGCTGCCTGTTCGTAGCATCTGTTTATAGCTCCTAGAATCTCGCGTTCGCTGCTGATAAGAGGTTCAATCTCGTAGCCCAGAAGCACCCTCAGATCATCAAGGGCTTGGATATTAAGGGGATCTGCCGTTGCAACAATCAATTTACCGTCTCGTTCTTCGACGGGTATCAGTTCATATCTCTTCGCGAAATTTATGGGGATCCTGGAGATTATGGCCGGGTCAATGCCGTTTGAGTCTAAAGTTTGAGAATAGGGAATACCGAATTGAACGCTGAGGGCTTGGAGGAGGTCCTTCTCCATAATAACCCCCTCCTCGATCAAGACCTTTCCAATTCTCTTCTTCTTTTCTTTCTGGAGTAATAGCGCACGTTCAATCGCTTCTTCTGATATACCGCGCGTCTCAATGAGGATCTCTCCGATGAGTCTTCGTGGCATCTCTAACCCTACCTCACTCTAGTAACAGGTTAAGGTTCTCTTTAATCTCCCCCTCTTTCTTCTTCTTATACTGTTCTTTTACCCGTTCACTCTCTGCCTTTTTCTCCATAGTTAGCTTCCTCAAATCTTCAGGGGTCTTAACGATATGGGGGGTGACAAAAACCAAAAGATTTGTCTTGGTATCCCGTTGATAAAATCCTTTGAAAAACCATCCCAAAACAGGGATGCTGCCCAAACAGGGGACTTGAGAAACCGATTTCCTGGTATCATCCCTTATTAAGCCCCCGATTATCACGGTATCACCATCTTCTACAACTACCGTCGTCCTTGCCTGCCTCTTTGTCGTATTGATGGCGCCAACTTCAACCTGTTCAACGAAGCTCTTGATCTCCTGGAATATCTTTAACTTAACCATCTTCCCCTTACTTATCTGAGGGGTAATACGAAGGATGATGCCAAGATCTTTATATTCAAAGGTCCTGGTCGTCGTACCAACATCAGTCACCTGCGAGGTTTTAAGAAAAGGACGTTCCTCTCCCACGATTATCTCAGCCTCTTCGTTATCCATGGTCAATAAATGGGGGGTTGAGAGGATATTTACATTGCTGTCGGATTGAAACGCTCGAATCAGGGCACCCAGATTCAAGAACTGTTGGCCACCGAAGGTTATAGTCCCCTTCACAGCACCTAAAAAGAGTCCTGATGGGCTTGTACCGTAAGGGCTGACGGTTAACGTGTCGATACCACCGGTACCCTCTGTCCCCAGAGGAACGCTCGTACCGCCGAAGAACCTTACCTTGCCTGCCTCTGGTTGCTCAAAGGTTCGCCATTCAATGCCCAGCTGTTTCGTCTTGTCGAGGGATACTTCTGCTATAAGGGCTTCGACCAGAACCTGGGCACGCATAATGTCCAGTTTCTTTATTATTTCCTTCAGCACGGTATAGTCCTGGGGGGATGCCATGATTATCAATGAATTTGTAGATTTATCAGCAGTAATTGAGACACTTTCACCGAATAGTGGGGTCTTTGTCTTCTCCGTCTCCTTTTTTTCCTTTGATGGAAGCTGGGTTAAAATAGTGGCCATCTCTTCCGCAACCGCATTTTCTAAGTAGTAAACGTGAATTCTGTCTTTGCCCCTCGGTGTTGGCTTATCCATCCTTGCTACAAGGGTCTCAATCTTGCCGGTATCCTGAAGACTTGCCCGAACGATAAGAGAGTTGGTCCTCTTATCGGGTATAATCTTCATCGCCGTCGCGGGGGTGACAGGTACTCCCTTCCTCGGGGGCGTCGGGCGCCTCTCCTTTGAATCAAATAATGCGAGCAGCTCCTCTGATAATGTTTCTGCAGACGCATACTCCAAGGGGATAACGGTTGTCTTCTCTTCTGAACCTGAAATATCAAGCTCCTTAATTATCTTTACGAGCCGATGGATATTCGAGGAAACCTCGGTCAGGATAAGGGTATTGGTAGTGGGATATGCTACCACACTGCTGTCTTTTGAAACCAGTGGGGTAAAAAGCTTCTTTATCTCCTCGGCATCAGCATATTCCAATGGAATCAACTGGGTAATTATTCTATCCTCCTTTTCAAGATCGGCAATGTCAATACCAGCCTTCGTCTCCACATCCCTGTGCCTCGCCTCCCTTGAGGGTATAATCTTTATTATCTCTCCAGCCCGCACCGTGGTATACCCCTTTACCTCCAATACAGACTCAAAGACGCTGTAAGCTTCATCGACTGTAATCTTCGTTGGGCATATAATGGTAACCTTCCCTTTAACCGCATCATCCATAACGAAGTTCTTGCCGGTAAGTTCGCTGATAAACTTTACCATTAACCGTATATCAACCTCATCAAAGTTCATTGTGATCATCCTGCCCTTTGCCACCTTCTGGTCTTTTTTACCCGGAGTACCGGCAGGAACATTTCCCTCTTCGGCCTCTCCTACGCCATAAGGAATGGCCCAGAGTAAGACACCTAAGACTATAAAGAATATGAACAAAGACCTTACCGTTCTTCTAACCATATCGATATCCTCTTGCTCCCTTTCCTTTCCAAGATCAACCTTTTCAATTTAAGGCCTTCTAACTAAAAAGGAGTCAATGTGCCCTAATCGCATGATTCCTGAACTCTATCTTCTAGAGTTTGTTGTGAAGCGACTAACTTCCTCGTTTATATCCGATAATCCAATTTTTTTCAAGTTTTTTAGAATTGGGGCATTTTGTCCTGACTCTACGCTCGAACTTTCAACTTTGAACCTCTCAGTTACCAACTTTTAACTTTTCACCTTTCACTCTTAACTTGCCCCTCACCATTTCTGAAGTTTACCGAAAAATTTATTGAAGATAGAGATAACTAGTTGAATTCAAAGGAGAAAGAAATATAAAGAAGTGGAAATGGTGATTTCTCTAAGGTAAGATGTTTTAATGAGGGAGGTTTTCGGTAAACTCTTTTTGG
>JBDRGH010000597.1:0-2685 GCA_043818015.1 Pseudomonadota bacterium | reverse complement strand
GGAGATGGCATGAATGCGGTGAAAGCCTTGCCGTGGGTTCATACCCTCATTGCCAATATCAAGGGCAATATCCGTGGTGTGTACCATGGCGTGAGCAGCAAACATCTCGATCGCTATCTCGCTGAATTTTGTTATCGTTTTAACCGCCGGTTTTGGGAACCTCAAATGTTTGACAGGATCATAACGGCTTGTGTTGGTACCAATACTGTTTCTTATTCGGAGTTAAAGGCATAAGCGATTTCATAATTAATCCTTTCTTTCTTAGTGGCTTGCCTGGCGGATCTCGAAATACCGTACTTGCTTCCTCAAAAGAAACACCATGCTTTTCGATATTACTTTCAGCCTTTTGGGGATCCCATTCAAAGTTAAGCATTTATTCTCCATTGTTATTATATGCCGAGCAAGTAAGTATACAGTTTTCTGCACTTTACCATATCAATACAAAAGATTGCAAGTTCAAGGTGACATCTTCCTGAAATACCGTAATTATCCCAGCGAAATTAGCTGGATAACATGATTCTGGGAATGATATCCGGAAAACTGGATAGCTCCATCCATGAATACCCGACCAGACACAAAGAGTCAATTCGATGCCGTTCTCGTAAGAAAGGGAATGCGCCGAAATAAAGGTAAGATGTAAAGGATTTTGGAGATCAAAAAGATGCTGTGAAGGCCAAGAGAAAACCGCAGGATTTATCCAAAAAGGGTACGGAATTGGGTCATAACTTCACACATCAGTTATCGCGTACGAGGCATAGAAGATAGATCTATGAGGTAAAAACAACCGATGAAAAACTGACAGCAGACCTTGTTGCCGCTTCATCCCATACCTGATAGTCGAGCATCTTCCCTTTGCACGGGGGCAAGACCTCGAGCAAACAGGCCAGGGCCGAAAAACCGCAGACATGAAATTGCTCCTCTGCATTCCTCGATTCTTCCCAGAAAGGATCGGCGTCGAACTGGCAGAGAGCCTTTAACAAATTCTTATCGTGAGCCTCTGATTGCGCTTTGAGGAACTGGGCTGGCATTTCATGACCGAATTTTGGGCCTATGTGGGAGAAGTCAACCCCCGCCACAAGAAGGATATCCTTCTCCTTATCCGTAAGGATCTGTCTCAGTGCTTCCAGGAAAGGGCCTGCCTCTTGCAGGTATGAATTCCTATTGAATTCGGGGAGGCTTGATTGGAGAGAACCGCAAAGGATGGGGATGATGGTAAAAGGCTTCTCTGCAAGCAGATGTTGTAAGAAGATGACCTGAAATTCAATCGAGTGTTCGGAACGATGGGCGAAATCAGTTGCAGAAACGATGTGTCTGCCCGTTTCCCGCAATGTCTGGATCAGGGACGGCTCGTTTTTAACGATACCCAGCGGGGTCTCAAAATCCTTATCCGTCAGACTGAAGAGATCATTCGCCATCTGATGCCCCACACCCAGCAACACAATTGTGGATGGTGTAACATGCTTGAGCATTTGATAGGCACTCGAGTAAACTTTCTGCCCGACGGAGAGATCGATGTGGGGAGAGACCAAGCCTACAATTTCCCCTTCTGGTTCAGGAACGGGGGGTTGGCAGGTAACAATTTCATCCAGCCTGCTTTTCAATGCGGCCGGATTCTCCGGGTAAGCAGAGCCACAATGGGAACAGGGCCTGACCTTCTCTGCTGTAAAATCGGCCACCAGTTGATCCCTGGCTATCTTGAACCTCTCTGAATCAAGAAAGAATGAGTGATCAAGCTGAGCCAGCAGGCTTTCCACCTCGTCTGTCCCCACGAGCACGCCGCCCTTTTGCCTCATGAGCTCAACCTGCAAGTCCCTTATGGTGCTGGTGCCGTCCAACAGTGCCATAATCTGATAGAGAGGCAGACTTATCGCTTTACCCTCCTGAACCAGTCCGAGGTGATCCCGAATGAGGATAATCTGCTGACCACCATGCTGCACGGGCAAGAAGTCTAAATCTCTTCGTATGAGTGGAGCGGTCATCTCGTTCGTCATGATAAACCGGGTAACCCCCTGACCGTGACGTCACGTATCTCATGGATGTTATTATTCATGGCTCTTCTCCCATTTAGTTGCTGAAAAGGATTCGAGGATTCTAGGATTCAAGGGGCCAAGTGTTTGTTTTCCAACGACCTTATAAGTACCTTGGGCATCCTCTCAACCTCTCCTATCCCATCGTAAAGTTCCTTCAATTTCCCGGCTCCAATGTAACCCAAGTCTCCAGATAATCCAGATAATAATATTTGATTCTCTAACTCACAATTTGAACCATACGCTATGTATAAAGACCGAATGTATATCTCACTCGAATCCTTGACTCCCGGGCCCAGACGCTGGCGCTTGCGCCAGGGCGGGCCTTGACCCCTTGAACCCTCTTAATCCATCAAGTAATTCGGAGATGATCCTTATTTATTATCTTTACATTGATTGGTAAGAGAGAGCAGGGGACTAAGTGAAGCCTGATTGCAGCTTCCGCATTTGAGAAAAAAGATACTCCGTGGTGATCGATCACGACACTTTCTTGTACCCATCCCTCGTTATAAAGAGACCTTTGCATAACCTGCCAAGGCTTTGAAGAAGTTCCCTGAGAGCGAATTCATAGATTTTTTGGGGAACCCACCTTGGCGAGCGTAATGTAGAAAATTCACAGGTTTGAGCCCGAAGGGTGAGTTTGTGAATTTTCAATGGA
>JBDRGH010000596.1:0-2310 GCA_043818015.1 Pseudomonadota bacterium | reverse complement strand
CTCTTCGGTAAAGCCAAGGTCAACGCAGAGGCCATGGCGGACGTTGTCGCCGTCAAAGACATAGGTGGAACATCCCTTTTCATGAAGGAGTTTCTCCAAGTGTTGCGCGATGGTGGATTTGCCGGAAGCGGAAAGACCGGTGAACCAGACGACGGCACCTTTGTGGCCGTGGAGTTTTTCACGGTCCTCGCGCGTGATGTAGCCGTCATGCCAGGTTAGGTTGTTGTTTTTCGGAGATTCAGGTTCCAATTCTTTATCTCTCGCCCCGCCTGTCCCGCTACTGCGGGGCTTCGCTTGAGCTTGCAGCCTCCGGGGCGTAGTCCCCCTACGGGACGGAGTCGAGACGGAAGTCGGAGGGAAACACGGAGATCAAAAGAAACCAGGCCTATTATTTTTTCAGTAGTTCTATAAGTTCGTCCCTGGTGAGTCCTGCTTGATCTAGAATCGCCCGCAGAGTCCCCCTCGGTAACGTCTTCCTGACCGGTACTATAACGAGTCTGGTCTTATCCGGGTCTCGGTTCATCAATGCCGAATGGCTGCCCTTACCTCTCTTCGGAGCATCCTCGAAACCAGAAGCGCGTAGGGCCTTAATTACCTCTTTTGAAGAAATGACAGGCAGTTTTGTCATGGAACAGTGGCTTCCAGATGGGCTGTGAATTTCTCCTTCGCAGTCAAACTCTCTTCTACCTCCCCAATGAGATCAAGCTCCATAGCGTTTTCCAAGTATAGTTCCACCGCCTCGCGCAAGTTACTGACCGCTTCATCAAAGGAATCTCCACAACTGGCCACACCAAGCTCGGGGCACTTGGAGACATAGCCTTCTGTTTCTTTCCACACGACAGCTGTGTATTCAAATACTTTCATGTTTTTTCCTCTCTTTCAGAATGATTAGTAATGAAATAGGGGACGCATTGGGATTGACGATTTATGATTGACGATTGTTGATTGTAATAAAGGGGTCTACGTTTGACTGTTGTTCCATTATTGGGTTTGTCCATGAGAGCGAGAAAGGTCTGTTTCGTTGAGTTCATTGCATTATAAGTTTCTTCTGAACGTCAACGTTTCTTTAGTTTGTCTGGTTTCTTTAACTTGAGTCAAGGGGGTCTGCCAGAGGCAAAGGGCATAGAGCAGAGCGCAGGGCGCAGGAATCAGGATTAAGGATCAGAAAGAACCAGAGATCAGCCGTCTTCGCCCTGAGGGCTTCGCCGCGCCAAGGAGCCTCAGAGGGCACCCCAGTTGAACACCCTGATAGGGGACCCCAGTTAAATGCGCCTACGGCTGACCGCAAAGCGGTCCCGGTGAAATGGCTTCCAGATTTCACAGGATAAATATTTAACGGGGTAAACCCGGTTCAACAGGGCAGGGAGGTCGGAGACCTGATGACAGCGAAAGCGATGACAAAAAGAATGAGGCAACTGCTACTTTCCGCTCAATCCCCAGCCTTCGAGATACGCACCCTAGCACCACGTACAGTAATGATTGCACGGTTCCTTAGCTGGGTCTCGTATTCAAGAAAGATTTTTTCCATCAGCTTAATACGCTTTCCAGCTGGAACATCCGGCAGGCGGACCATGCCTGAATGAGCGATCCGGTCGACGTATATAAGCTCGCCAAAATCCGTATCTATCGTTACCAGAACCCGCTCCTGCTTCGCCGCCATCTCAAGGAGCTCTCTGTCACCCGGGTCCGGGCCAAGAGTGCGCGCTTCCAGTACGTCGTGCCCCTGGATTCGCATCCACTCCGCCAGCTTCTGACCAGCACACCGATCAACGAGGAATTTCATACTTCCAGTCTTTCAGCCGGCCGTCACTTGAACGCTGTCAAGAGAATCCCTAGCAATCACGGCGTGGGCGTATGCAAGGCAGGCGCGAATATCCTCCGCCTCAAGCTCTGGATAATCCTCAAGCAGGTCTTCAGTAGTCTCTCCCTGTGCGAGCAAGCTGAGAATTAACTCAACCGAGATCCTCATTCCTCGTATGATCGGCTTCCCACCGAAAATATTGGGGTTCACGGTGATGCGGTTCATCAGTTTCTGATCAGTCATTATTCATTTCCTCACTTGAACTAAAGGGTAGAGTAGAAGGCAGGCTCCAGACTCCGTAGGAATCGGCCTATCTGTTTCCGCCCCTTTCGTTTGGCGGTGCCTCAATAGCCAATCCATAGAATCCTTCGCCAGCCCTCCCTCATCAAACCGTACGGACGGTTTTCCCGTATACGGCTTTCCGATGTTCTTCACGCCAAGGCATACGCATTCTTCCAGGGTGCGGTCGTCGGAACTTTGAACAGTCCATAGCGTTCATATAGCACACG
>JBDRGH010000595.1:0-2353 GCA_043818015.1 Pseudomonadota bacterium | reverse complement strand
ATAGCCGCCAGAATAAGCGCGATATATAAGGAATGTCTTGTTTGCGCCTGAGCAGAGAGTGTTATCCGTATGAGCAAAAAGATAGATAACCTGGCCTGGGACAGGTATTATACTGCCAGAAGCGCCACAAACGGTAAGGTTCAATGGTATTCCGAGGAAGATATAAAACAGATTTCGCAAAGATACGGCATAGACCAGCCGTTTGCCATGTTCATATGGTCCAGAACCGAGCACTCCGTTCGTACCTATGAATTAATGGAGATTAAAACCGGCTACAGAGTCTTAGAATTGGGGTGTGGTGGCGGAGCATTTACCGCCGGAATGATTCTGGGAAACAGAGAGAAGCAATTCCAGGTTAGCACCACCGATTTTTCACCACTGTCGGTAGAGAGAACCAGGCAAAACTTGACCAGCCTGGGTATTGAGGACCGCTGCCAGTTTATCGTGGCGGATGCAACTGAATTGCCCTTTCCGGATAATCTATTCGATATAGTCATCGCTCCTTCTGTAATCGAACATATCCCGGAGCAAAGAAAAGCAATCTCTGAGATGTCAAGGGTATGTCGAATGGGTGGCAGGATCATCATTTCTACTGACAATACCTCTGGCGGATTTGCTACTTTTGGGATTCTTACCTTTTTAAGATGGGGAGAGAAAATTCTGAGAAGAATGAGGGTTCTGAGAACACCAGCAATGTATTGTATCTCAAACACGCCGTCAGAGATAAAAAGGAAATTTAAAAATGCGGGGCTGGAAATTTCTTTCTTTGAATTTACACATTTTTCCGTGCCCTTCTTTCGTAAAATATTGGATGTCATCAAGCTCTGCCCAAATCAGCTCAAAGCATTAGCTTATAATTTGTTCGTTGTTTTAGAGAGTAGGAGTCGGAAATCGAGGTATGGGTGTCTGCACCCTATGTTTATAATTATCGGCAGGAAAGGATAGGCAAGGACTGTTTGGCGTGAAATTACTTATTATCACTTCAATATTCCCACCCGAGATAGGAGGCCCGGCTACTTATACGTATGAGATTGCGCAGCGATTTAAAAAGAAGCATCAGATACGGGTGCTGACGCTGACCGAAAATCCCATAAGAATTGATGGCGTAGATATTTTTACTGCCTGTCTTCCTATCTTCAGCAAAAAAGAGCAGCTTCTTTACCGGGTTGCCAGATTTCTTGGCACATACTCAACCATGTTCCTTTATCTGGTAAAGAATTACCGAAAATATGACCTCGTTTATGTTCAGTCTCCAGACTATTTGGGCTTCATGTCTACGATATTTGCCAAGGTTTTACGCAAGCCTATCGTCCTTAAGTTTGTCGGCGATACCGCCTGGGAAAACGCCTCCCGGGAAAGGCACACATCAAAACTTCTAGACGAGTTCCTAGAGTCCCCAGAGGGGGGACTATCTACTAACCTGATGTTGCATATCCAAAGATTTGTATTCAGACACGTAAAAAAAATAGTGACACCATCGCAGTATCTAGGAAATGTCTTGATGACCTACTACAGAGTAAATTCTAAAAAGATAGAGGTCATACCTAATGCTGTTGAATTAGCCGACTACGAAAAGCCTATAACCTCCGCCAAGTTAGATTACGGGAAGCCTGTAATTTGCACCATCGGCAGGCTGGTCCCCTGGAAAGGAATCGACCGGATAATCAGCATCATACCCAAGCTTGTCAAGAAGTATCCGGAACTTACGCTACTGGTCATCGGCGATGGCCCGGAAAGACAAAACCTGGAGAAATTGGCGCGCGAAATAAGTATTGACAAACATATCACTTTTCCGGGAGTGATGGAACACGAAAAAGTGATAGATATCCTGAGAATTTCCGACGTGTTTGTTTTGAATTCAACCTACGAAGGGCTGCCTCATGTGGTGATAGAAGCCATGGCTTGCAAAACTCCGGTTATTGCGACCGGTATTAAAGGCACTGACGAAGTTGTCAAGAATAAAGAAACGGGTTTACTAACGGACATAGATAACGAGCAAGGTTTGCTTGACAAACTCACCTACGTATTTGAGAATAACAAAGAAATCAGGAATCTGGCCGAAACTGCTTACCGTAACATCAGAGATAACTTTACGTGGAACAAAACGCTGCAGGAACTCGAATCACTATTAGAGAAGACAATATGAACGTACTCATGATAAGTGGGGATGCTACCCTGGCCATGGATAGCGAACAGCGTTTCGGTGACACACAAGAGAGGCATATCTTATACGGAAAGTATCTCTCCCATCTATATATAATTGCCTTCTCGGGGAAAACCAAAAGACCCAGGGTGAAGAGATTGTCGGAAAATGTCACTGTCTATTCTATATGCTATACCAACCCATTCACCT
>JBDRGH010000594.1:0-7145 GCA_043818015.1 Pseudomonadota bacterium | reverse complement strand
AGAGCGTATGGTTCAAATTGTGAGTTAGAGACTCAAATAGTATTATCTGGAGACTCGGGTTACGTTGAGGCCGGGAAATTGAAGGAACTTTAAGACGGGATAGGAGAGGTTGAGAGGATGCTGAAGGTACTTATAAGGTCGTTGGAAAACAAACACTTGGCCCCTTGAATCCTGGGATCCTTGAATCCTTTTCGCCAACTAAATGGGAGAAGACCCTAATATGTTTACCGGATTGATAGAAGATATAGGTACTGTGAGGAAAGTTGATAAAAAGGGGGACCCCACGAACATCCTCATAGGGTGTAACTTAGATTTGACTGAAACAAAAATTGGTGATAGTATTGCTGTGGACGGTGTTTGTCTGACCATTGTTGAACGGTCACTGAATGCGTTTACGGTGCAGGTTTCACTTGAAACTTTGCAGAGAACCAATCTTAGAGAGATAAAGGATGGGCGGTCGGTGAACCTGGAGCGAGCGATATGCCTCTCTGATCGATTGGGAGGACACCTTGTTTTAGGTCATGTAGATGGCATCGGAAAGATTCACGAAATCTCCAAGGGTATAAATTCCATGAGGATGAAAATCACGGCCTCTCCTGATATAATGAAGTATATAATTCAAAAAGGTTCGGTCGCAATCGACGGTATCAGCCTGACGGTGAATGAGTGCGCAGGTAATGAATTCGGTATAAACATCATTCTTCATACAGCGACTCATACTACGTTGGGTGAAAAGCGAGTGGGGGGTACCGTTAATATTGAAAATGATATAATTGGAAAGTATGTGGAGAGGTTTCTCGGCAAGGGGCAGGTAAAAAAGGGAGGAGATACTGAAATTAATATGGAGTTTCTCAGAAAGCATGGCTTTGTCTAGTATAAACATAACCAAATACCTGGCCCTTACTGGAAAAGGAAAATTGTGGATCATCTCCAAACGGGTTCGTCGTGAAAATTCCCTTTTCCGCTCCGAGGCACAGGTTTTTTGACCCATCTATGACTCACTTCAGGCATTTTCAGAAACTCGCCCTCCGGGCTCAAACATCCGAAAATGCTTATCTTCCGCTTCGTCAAGATGGGTACCCCAAAAATCCTGTTCATGTTCGCTCCAAAGCAAATTTTTCACTTTTCAGGGTAAACAACCAAATTTCTTTTTCACTGTTCTAGCTGTCAAAGGGGGCTTTAAATGGCATTGAGTTCGATCACAGAGGCGATTGAAGATATAAAGCACGGGAAGCTGGTAATCCTTGTTGATGATGAGGATCGAGAAAATGAGGGAGACCTGATGATAGGAGCGGAAAAGATAACTCCTGAGGCTATTAACTTTATGGCAAAATATGGAAGAGGGCTTATATGTCTAACCTTGACTGAGGAAAGGGCGAATGAATTGCATCTCTCCCCTATGGTGACAGACAACACCTCTCCCTTTAATACCGCATTCACAGTCTCCATTGAGGCAAGGTGCGGGGTTACTACCGGCATATCAGCTGCGGATAGGGCCAAGACGATCCTGACTACTATTGACGAAAACACGAAACCCCGGGATCTCGCCCGACCCGGTCATGTTTTCCCTATCATTGCCAGAAGTGGTGGGGTGCTGGTAAGGACAGGCCAGACCGAAGGTTCGGTTGACTTGGCTAGACTCGCTGGTCTGAAACTGGCCGGAGTGATATGTGAGATAATGAACGACGACGGGACTATGGCGAGGATGCCAGATTTAGAGATCTTTGCCGAAAAACATGGGTTGAGAATTATTACCATTGCCGACTTGATAGAATATCGACTGCAAAACGAGTGTCTGGTGAGGAGAGTAGCAGAGACATACATACCGACTGCGTATGGGGGAGATTTCAAGGCTATCGCTTATGAGAATGATGTGGATCGTCACCAGCACCTCGCTTTGGTTAAGGGTGACATTAATCCAGACGATGAGGTTTTAGTCAGGGTGCATTCAGAGTGTTTGACGGGTGATGTCTTCGGTTCACAGAGGTGTGATTGCGGAGAGCAACTCCATGCCGCTATGAAGATGATCGGCAAGGAGGGCAAAGGTGTTATCGTCTATATGCATCAAGAAGGAAGGGGTATTGGACTGTCGAATAAACTCAAGGCTTACGAGTTGCAGGATCAGGGTTTAGACACTGTGCAGGCCAATGAAAAGCTCGGTTTCAAGCCTGATCTCAGAGACTACGGTGTGGGGGCACAGATCCTTCGTGATCTGGGGGTACGAAAGATGAGACAGATGACAAATAACCCTAAAAAGATTAAAGGCATAGAAGGATACGGGCTTATTGTGACAGAAAGGGTACCCATCGAGATTGAGCCTAACAAAAATAATATTAAATACCTAGAGACGAAGAAGAAGAAGATGGGACATATCTTAACTATGCGGTAAGATGCTGGGAGGAAGGGATGTCAAAGATCGTAGAAGGGAAACTGGATGCTCGTGGCTTGAAATTCGGAATCATCGTGAGCAGGTTCAATGACTTTATTGGGGAGAGGTTACTCAACGGGGCCTTGGATGCCTTACGGAGAGCTGGGGCAGATGAAAGTGATATCGATGTAGTAAAAGTTCCCGGTTCATTTGAGATACCTCTGGCTGCAAAAAAATTGGCTAATTCTCAGAAATACAATAGCATTATATGCCTCGGTGCAATTATCCGGGGTGCTACTCCTCATTTTGAATACATCAGTGCCGAAGTTATCAAGGGCATTGCGAGCGTTTCCCTAGAATGTGAAACTCCTGTCTCTCTGGGCGTAATTACTACAGATAATATAGAGCAGGCAATTGAGCGTGCAGGTTCAAAGTCGGGGAATAAAGGGTGGGACGCGGCCATCTCTGCCATTGAGATGGCAAGCCTCCTAAGAGAGCTAGGTTGAGGAAGGATTTTGAGCTGAGAGCCTAACGTAACCGCGTCTAGGTCTTGCTGCTGTCGGGGGGGGGCATGGGCGGAAGACGGAAATCGAGAGAGTTAGCCCTCCAGGTTCTGTATCAGATTGATGTGAGCGGTGAGTGTGCCAGAGATGCCTTAGATTCTTTCTGGCACAATTTCCAGGGGGCCATAAAATCCAGGGAGTTCACCGAAAAGCTGACAGAGGGGGCCTGTCAGCACAAAGGTGAGATTGATAGCATTATTGAGAAATATTCCGAAAATTGGAGGCTGAGTAGAATGTCTCGGGTAGACAGAAACATACTGCGGCTAGCAAGCTTTGAACTCTTTTACTGCGATGACATTCCAGCCAAGGTCACCCTTAATGAGGCCATCGATTTGGGTAAGAAATTCGGTTCGGAAAAGTCAGGGTCATTTATAAACGGTATATTGGATAGGATATCGGCAGGTATAGAGAAAGATAGAGATGATTCAAGAGAAAGAGATTAAGGTTGTGATTTCTCCCAAAAGGGTAGACCAGATAGATAATGAGGCTCTTGTCCTTTTTCTTTCGGAAGACGGATCCCTCTTTGGGGAGTCAGCTGAGCTGGTAGATCAACGCTTGAACGGGATTATTTCGCAATCAATTAGAAGAGGCGAGATTAAGGGCATGTGCGGGGAGATTGTACTTGTGGCTTCTGAAGGGAGGATCCCGTCGTCCAAAATCCTTTTGCTGGGTCTGGGTGAGCTTTCTTCGTTTACCTATGAGGGATTAAAGGGAGTGGCCACCCGTGCATTTCATACCCTCGTGAGAATGAGAGTTTCCGATTTTGGAACCTCCTTGCCTGTTACGGCTATTTCCAATCATGATTACTCCCTGGTAGTCGAGAGGTTTGTTGAGGGAATAGTCTTGGGTTTAATATCCACGGTCGGTCCCGCGGAGATCATATTAACTTTAGTAGGTGAGGATAAAAGAGAAAAAGAGACGATTCTTGGGTTGAGCAGGGTTAAAAATGCATATAGCAATGACGTAGATGTGTTGATAGTTAAAGGTGAACCCGAAGACGTATCGACCCAAAGCAATTAGATGATAAACTTCTGTCTTTTCCTCTTACCCCCGGTCTGAACATCTCCCTCTATCGACGGTCTGACATTCGTACCCTATTATTTCTGTTTTTTCTTTAGAGACAAACCATCGTACCCTTCGGGGCGCACGAAGCGTAAAAATGTGTTTGCTATCAGTCGGGGATGGGATAACAAAGAAAGATTTCCATATTGAGATGGACGGGGTTCCACCTGAATACTGGGGCTGTGGGATAGGAGGAGCCGCTTTGGTGATGTGCGGCCACGGTGAGAATGCGATGGCGAAGACAGTTGAAGCGCTTAGCAAAGGTATAGAGGTCGAGAATTCATGTGGGCACTCGATCGAGGTTTTCATCACTACGTTAAGATAGGAGGTAAGTATGACAGTAGGAATTGTGGGTTATGGAATCTATATCCCTCGGTGCCGGGTTAAGAGAGAGGATATAGGGAAGGCATGGGGAAGCCGGGGCAAAGGGGAGAATGCAGTTCTGAATGACAATGAGGATGTTATTACTATGGCGGTAGAAGCTTCATTTAACGCTCTAGAACATGGAGGCCTGAGTGATCCCAAAGAAATAGATGCTATATATTTTGGTACTGATTCTGCCCCTAATATCGAACACTCGTCGATCGGAGTTATTGGAGACACGTTAGGAACCAAACCAGAGATAGATGTGTTTGATTTTACCTTATCTCCTAGGGTCGGTACGGCAGCCATGAAGGCTTGCATAGATGCTTTAGAAACGGGGAGGATAAGATACGGGCTGGTTATAGCGTCTGATTTTCGAGCGGCTTCACCGGGTAGCAATATGGAATCGTCCTTTGGCGCGGGTGCAGCTTCATATATATTGGGTAAGGATAATACTATAGCCGACTTTAAAAACAGCTACACATATTCTAGCAATTTCAGGGATACCTGGAGGGGTGTCGGTGAGGCCTTTGTGAAGGATTACGAACCGAGGTTTACCAGGGAATACGGATATACGAACCATATTATTAAGGTGATAAATGGGCTCATGGAAAAGGCTGGCCGAACTATCGATGATTTCCAGCACGTGATCTTGCAGGAGCCCGATGCCAGACTTCCCAGAGATGTGGCAAAGAGACTCAAGATATCACCAAAGCAGACGGAGTATGGTTCGATATTTCAGGATATAGGTGATACCGGAGCCAGCTCTGTTTTTCTCGGTATGGCAGCAACTTTGGACAAAGCAACCCCCGGTGATAATATCTTAGGCGTATCCTATGGTTCCGGGACTAGTGATGCCCTTTTCATTACCGTAAGCGGAAACATCGAAAAGAGGAGGGGCAGGTCTAAGAGCTTCGATGCATATCTGGGCAGCAAGATCTATCTTGACTATGCCCGCTATTTGAGAAGCAGGGGCATCCTCACGAAAGATGAGAGGCCCGCCAAAATGGGTGTGTCCCCCCTTTCACCCCTCTTGTGGAGGCAGGGTAAGGAACTCTGCAGGTTAATCGGTGCCAAGTGCACCAATTGCGGCTACGTAAATTTTCCGCCGTCTGAGCGGAAGATATGTATAAGGTGCGGCAATACAGAGTTCAAAGAGGTGGTATTTAGCAGGAACGGTAAAATCCACACTTTTTGCGTAAATTACTATATGCCACCGGGATTTGAATCACCTTTACCGATAATCATAGCCGATCTCGATGATGGGATTCGACACAGGGCCTTGGGCACCGAGATGTCTCCTGATGAAATCAAGATTGACATGCCCGTTGAGTTAGTGTTGAGGAAGCTTGCGTCAGAAAACAATGTGAATCTCTACGGGAACGTGTTCAGATTCCCCAGGTTCTAGGTTTCAATGAACCGGGTACATATTTCCAGGGTTAAGAGGGAGATTCGAATTTCAAAATGTAATACTCAAAACGCAAGGCGGTGGATATAACAAACGATCTTTCGATGGAGGTACAAATAATGGCATGGAATAAAGTAGCCTTAGTAGGAGTGGGATTGATAAAGTTTGGAGAGTTATTTGAAAAAGGGTGGGAGCAGATGGTTGAGGAGGCTTACTTGAACGCTCTTGGACACGTTGATAAAGGCTTTAATCCTAAGGATATTCAGGCAGCCTGGATTGGGGACTGCAGACCAGGGGCTCATGGTACCCAGACTATTGCAGGGGTTTCTCTCGTGGGCAACATCGGCCTTGCAGGTATTCCCTGCACCCATGTGGAGAATGGTTGTCCTACTGGCAGTGACGCATTTAGGAACGCGTGCCTGGGTGTTGCATCGGGAGTATACGACGTTGTGTTGGTTGTTGGAGCGGAGAAGATGCGGGACAGCTCGACGGCAGAACTTTTATCACTGGCATCTCAGGGCCATCCTGTCATTCAAAGGGGAGAAACAGCCATGACGATGTTCGCACCCCAGGCTATGCGGCACATGCACGAATTTGGAACTACCAAGGAACAGATGGCCTTGGTTGCTGTCAAGAACCATAAGAATGGTGTACTTGACCCATATTCTCACTACAGATACGAGATAACGGTAGAGGATGTCTTTAAATCACCCATGGTATGCAGTCCGCTTAACCTCTTGGACTGCTGTCCCCAGACAGACGGTGCAGCTGCCGCGCTCATTTGCCGAGCGGATCTGGCTGACAAATATACGGATAAACCGATATATGTAGCGGGTTTTGGGATGGGCACCGATGTGTTTTACGTTCATGAGAAAGAGAACTTTACCGAGTTTGTGGCCACGGTCAGGGCAGCAAAGCAGGCATATGCTATGGCCGGGATTGAACCGAAAGACATAGACGTGGCCGAGGTCCATGACTGTTTTACCATAACAGAGATAGTGAATTACGAGGATCTGGGGTTTTGTGAAAAGGGGCAGGGCGGAAAATTTATAGAGAAAGGAGAGTCAGACATCGGAGGCAAGACCCCTGTTAATGCCAGCGGTGGTTTGATGTCAAAGGGACACCCACTGGGCGCAACAGGTATCGCGCAGATAGTTGAACTGTTCTGGCAGTTGAGACAAGAGGTTAGGTCTTCTAATGGTCTGGGGGACCCCAGTGTCAACGAGCAGAGACAGGTGGAGATAAGGAAGGGCTATGGCTTACAGCACAATGTTGGGGGCAGAGGGATTTCAAACTCCGTGGTAACCATTCTAACCAACAAAAACTAGCTAAATATCGGTTCCCTTGCTAGAACTGCCCTCAGTGGTAACGGGCTAAAAGG
>JBDRGH010000593.1:0-4089 GCA_043818015.1 Pseudomonadota bacterium | reverse complement strand
TATGCGAAGATTGTTATATGGACCTTCTCTTGCCTGCCCGTCCCTGTGATCCATGGGCAGTCTACAATGCCAAATCCTTCTCAACGGATGGAGCAGTTCATACTCAGATCACAGACACCCAGGCGAAGATACTCGGGATATTGAAAGAAACAGGAGGGCTTGAACCCGAAGTCTTAGCAAAGAAACTTCAAATGAGATTTTCTGATCTTGAAAGGGAGATTGCAACCCTTCGACACATGGAAAAGGTGAGGGGCGAACTGAGGGAAAAGAAGAAATTCGTGTGTCTGTGGTGATTTATCGTGATGGGGTTTTCGCTAACCGAGGCGACACCCCTGGTGCACCAATTCATTGCGACGTTTTGCGAATAAGAGAGTTGTTGTTGGGTGTCCATATCCATAATTTCTATAAGTGGCTGATTTGAAGTTGATTTAAGGTTATTACAGGGGATTGAACACCCATACAGGAACACAGCTTCTGTGCCTTGAAAGGGAGGACGCGTAGAAATGAAATGCGAACGATGCGGTACCGAGCTGAAAGAAGGCAACATCTTTAAAATACGGTGGGAAAAGGTTTGCGAAGGATGTTATATGGATAACACTCTGCCAAAACATCCATGCGACCCCTTTGGACAGATGAACGTGGAGAACTTAATGGAAATAACTAAGAAATCGCCCATGGAGGAGCTTTCGGAAAGGCAGAAGAAAATATATGAGTTTGTCAAGGAAAAGGGCAGAGTAACACCTCTGGAAATTGCGAAGGAGTTTGGCCTGAGGGAGTTGGACCTTATGCAGGATTTTATCGTCCTCAGGAGATTGGGGCTGGCAAAAGGAAGAAAAGTGGGTGATACGATCTATTATGTGGTGTGGGATTGACTTTCGAGTGGGGTTAATGGGCGGTTTTCCTTCAAATAACCGCTGTCTGCTGGCCGCTCAAAGCCCACATAATAGGCTATTTCGCCCTGTTCATAAGTTTGATGAGAAGGCCTGAAGACTCATGTAACAAAAATATCCTTGACATAATAGCTACAAAGTAATAGTATTGAAAACAGTGTCAAAAGAATTGTGGTTTTGAAGAACCATGGACTTCTTTGCCTGGAAGGCAAGAATTTTTAGTGAATAGATAGGCCCGAGTTTTTTAGATAAGAAAGTAACCAGGCCACGAAGGCTTGTAGTCTTGAGCGAAATCAAGGCAGAAGAACTTCGTGGCCTTTTTATTTATTTACGCAGGAGGTGTAAAGATGGAAGTTTCCAAAGAAACACTGATGAAAATCTATACGACAAGCTTTGCCGGGCTTATGGCCTATATGATGGCTGTGGGAGAGAAGATAGGTAAGGAAGAGGCCATAAGGATTCATGCAAGGCTCCATGCCGGCATGGCCGATATGGTAAGACAGAACCTTTCAAAATTGGGTATAACCGGGAATGATGCCAGGGCAGGTATGGCTGTCATAGATGCCATAATGGAAGAACACTACCCTGGATTTAGTGAGTTGATGGAACGGGAGCGCACTCAAGACACTCCCGAAAGGGTTGTATCGAGGCACAAGGGATGGTGCGCCACTCTGGCCGCCTGTGATATGCTGGGGGTATCTCCAAGGGAGTTCTGTCCCATCCCGCATGAGGAAGGTCTTACCCCCATAGTTCAGGTTTTGAACCCAAAACTTCGGGTCAGATTAGACAAGATCAGACCGGAAGATGAGTATTGTGAATTAATAGTCGAACTTGAGGATTGAGACTTGGTCTGAGTTTTTTGACCCACCAGAGAATTAGGAGGAAGGATCATGTGTGAAGCAAATGCTTATTTGAATATGGGTGAAGGGGAGGAAGAACTTCTTATGGAGGGGGTAAATATCCTTCGGCCTGAGAAGGAGGGAATTTATCTGCAAAGTATCTTTGGTGAGCAGAAAGTGGTAAAGGCTCACATCAAAGAGATGTCGCTGCTAGATCATCGGATTATATTGGAGGGGGATTAAGATAGCGCTTCCCCTACCTAGTAGGTTCAATGAAAGACGTTCGAACGTGATTGTGCAGAAAGTGCCTGGTGTTATACCTGTGAGGTTTATAACAACGTTGAACGGTTACCGAAAAGAGTGGTTCTGAAGAACCATAAGATTCTTTGCCTGGAAGGCAAAAAGTTGAAGTGAGTAGATAGCCCCTCGTTTTTTTAATACGAGAAAGGTTGATGAGGCCACGAAGGCCTGCTGTCCTGATTGAAATCAGGACGAATGGGCTTCGTGGCCTTTTTACTTACTAACCTGTATCTAACAGTGAGGAGAAGGGGGGTGATGTCAGAGGAAGTGGAGGGAAAAACTAAGTTGAAGTTTAGGGGTTTGACCTTGGACTTTGAGCTCGGGGAGCCCCTGAAGGCCTTCGACCTCTTATGGGGTAAAAAGAAAGACGTTAGAAAGGAGTAGTTACTGTGAAGAAACTTCTGTTTGTGGTCTGGCTGTTTACAGGTTTGACGATCTTTGTAACTTCTCAAGGTTTTGCGGAGGATACCAAAAGGGAGCTGGAAGAATTGAAGATCCGCATTGAGGAGCTTGAGAAGAAGGCAGAAAAACAAGAAGAAAAATCGCGACAGATATTAGGAGGGATAGCTGAAAAGATAAGGTTCTATGGTACCGTTGAACTGGACTTCAGCTATGCAGACGACAGTGATACTGCCGACAATACGGTCAATGATTCAACCTCGGACCTGCAGATCGGGACGGTAGAGCTGGGGGCCGAGATAGAGTTTCATGAATACGTGACTGGTAACCTCCTCCTCAAGGGTGAGAACCTCGACAGCGATGATAGGGTCTTCTGGGATGAGGCGATCATTACGATACAGAAGGAAGGGTTTCCATTCTATTTTGTAGGCGGCAAAAGGGCGCAGCCTTTTGGCGTATTCGAAAGTCACCTGATCAATGATCCTATTACCCAGGAAAGCTACGAGATCAACCGGACAGGTGCTACTTTCGGCTTTACACCGAGGTTGTGGGGGCTCGATATTTCGGCTACGGTGTATAGGGGTGAGGTGCTTGCGGGCAAACTCTATGATGCCGGGTTCGGCCTTACTCGTTCCACGAGTCCAACCTATGCAGAGACAGACGATGTAAGTTCATACATCGGGAATATTTCTGCATCTCCTTTTGAAGATCTGACCTTGGCGCTCTTTTGGGATTCAGAACCCGGGGATGGGGATCGAAATGAGACCATTGGCGGTATGTTCAATCTGCGCATATGGAAGTTCACCTTGGATGCCGAATACATGAAGGCGAAATCCCGGGAGAGGAACTATGCTGATGATAGGGCATATGAGGAGTCGGCATGGTTTGGCGCAGTTGCCTTTCGAGCTGCGGACCCTCTGGAGCTGGCAGCCCGGTATGAGGGCTTTGACGATGATAGAGATGGTGACCAGGATGGTTCACTGGAGGCGAGATACAGTATAGGGGCTAATTATACCCTCTTTGAAAAAGACAATTTTTCGACTACCATTATGGCTGAATATCGGAGAAGCAATTATGAGAAAGCATCTGGAAGCACTTACGATGATAAACTGGATGAGTTCTTCGTTAGACTGGCGATAGCATTCTAAGAAGTCTTGTCTTCCAGGGTTTTGGGGTTTTAGATGCGGTGCCTTGAGCCTATCTGTGACTTTGGTACTTGTTTTTGTTTGAATAGTAATTAAAATAAGGAGGTAAGAGTGATGAACGATCGAAAAACAAAACTGATAGCAAGCGCGGTGGTTATGGTGATGTTTTTGCTCGGTAGTCTGAGTGTGGCCAGGGCCCATTTCGGGATGATAATCCCATCTGATGATATGGTGACGCAATCGGACGATCGCAGCCTCACCCTGGATATCAAGTTTACACACCCCATGGAAGGTCATTATATGAACATGGCAAAACCAGCTAAGTTTGGTGTCGTGATTCAGGGTAAGAACACAGATTTGCTGAATACACTCAGGGAGAAGAAGGTGAAGGGCTTTTCAACCTGGGAAGCGAAGTACAAAATCAGGCGGCCCGGGGACCATACATTCTATGTAGTACCCGAACCTTACTGGGAGCCCGCGGAGGACTGTTTTATTATTCACTATACCAAAGTGATT
>JBDRGH010000592.1:0-4010 GCA_043818015.1 Pseudomonadota bacterium | reverse complement strand
GCATCCCGCCATCCGCCCAATAGACCGGGAAGGACATAGTGGTCTTGTCTACAAGAAGTTTGACATGTTACAGGTCATTCTGCTAACATAACAGAAAGATACCGTGCGATGATCATTCCAGAATCCTATGGACTGGCTTTTCGATAGACACAAGGCCGGACAACTATAAATAGCATGAAAAAGGTTAATCTTATTATTTTCACTGATCTCGATGGGACGCTTCTGGATCATGATACCTATTCCTTTGATGCCGCAACAGAGGCTTTGGACCGAGTCAAAGAAGCGGGTATTCCTCTTATCTTGTGCAGCAGCAAGACGAGAGCAGAGATTACGGTATGGCGGGAAAGGCTGAACAATAAAGACCCTTTTATAAGCGAAAATGGTGGGGCTATTTTCTTCCCCAATACCTTCAATGCCCTTGGTAAGAAATATACTGAAAGAGATAATTATCAGGTCATAGAGTTAGGAACATATCATCCGGAATTACTGGTTCACTTTAAAACCTTGAAAAACTCTTTTGGAGCTAGGATCAGGGGATTCTCTGAAATGGGTGTCGACGAGGTGATGCGTTTGGCCGGACTTTCCCGGAGGGAGGCGCTCTTAGCAAAGCAGCGAGAATATTCAGAGCCCTTTGTTTTTACTGGTAATGAAAAGGACAAAAAAGAGCTTGAGAGGAGCGTAAAAGATTTAAACCTAAACCTTACGAGAGGCGGGCGTTTCTTTCATCTGTTGGGAGACAATGATAAAGGGAAAGCCGTAAATATTGTTGCTGAGATATTCAAAGCGAACTGTTCTGGATTAAAAACCGTAGCCCTCGGTGACAGTCAGAATGATCTGCCCATGCTGCAAGTGGTGGATGTACCCATTTTGGTCCAGAAGTCGGGTGGTCTTTATGAGGAGCAGATAGATTTGCCGAATCTTCGCCGAGCTCCTGGAGTGGGACCCCTCGGATGGAATAAGGCCGTATTAAGAATCCTGTGATGTGAGAACGCTGAAAACTAACGCTTTTCCACAAAAAGTATCCGTTTGGACTTCAACACTAATTGCCGGACCCGCCACAGGGCGGGTTTGCTCCCGAGAAAATTCACAACCCCCCCAGTGCTCGCGGGGCAAATCCGCCCTCTGCCGGACTAAGGTGCATTTCCTACGAAATTAATGAATGGCTCTCACGAGTACTTTTTGTCAATCCTAGTATGTGAAATTTCTGGAGTTTCCCGAGTTTATAGTGAACCCCTTTGTCTCTTGGCGAAATTTGCTGGAGCAGTGGGGTACCCATCGAGGGGGAGCAGGAAGGGGAAAGCCAGCCCGAAGAGGCTGGAAGGGGAAAGTATTCCCCACCTGCGAGCCGCGAATGGGTCACTGCGGAAGCACTGAGCGAAGGGATAAAGGGGTTCACTTGAATAATGCCAGATTACTAATGAACTCGTGGTGTTTTAAGAATACTGCAGAAGAAACTCGGGAAACTCCTATGTGAAATTTCCCTTGTAAAATCGGCGCGTTTCCGATAATGTCAAGCACATCCCTTTTACGATCGAGAGAAATTCCCGTTGATAAAGATAGACGGTTCCCATGGAGAAGGAGGAGGTCAGATAGTAAGGACCGGGCTAACTATAGCAGCCATAGTGGGTTCTGACCTTCAGATTGAGAATATTCGTGCCGGGAGAAAAAAGTCGGGGTTGCAGCCTCAGCACCTCACGGCTGCCAGGGCCGTAACAGAGGTTACCGAGGGAAGACTAGAAGGGGCAGAACTGGGGGCTCAAAGCCTCATCTTCCATCCCGGCAAGATAAGCGCGGGGGAGTACCATTTCGATGTGGCGGAGGTGAGATCAAGTGCTGGATCAACAGGTATGATCTTCCAAACTCTCGCTCCGATCCTCGCCTTTGCTGAGGATACATCGACTATCATCCTAAAAGGAGGAACCCATACAAATTGGAGTCCTCCCATAAACTATATCAGGGATGTCTTCCTCCCTGAGGTCAGGAAGATGGGTTTCAGTGCAGGGATTACAACGCTCACGTGGGGTTGGTATCCCAAGGGTGGAGGAGTGGTTAAAGCAGATGTTGAACCCCTGGAATATCTGACAGGTATTGAATTACTTCACAGAGGCAAATTGACGTCCATCAAGGGAGTATCTGCAGTCTCTAACCTTCCTCTCTCTATCGCGACCAGGCAGAGGGATCAGGTTTACAAGAGGCTTACGGTAGAAAATTTGAGATGCGATATTGAGATTCTTGATGTTCCTTCTTCTGGAGCCGGCACGTTCGTTATGCTTATCACTGAGTATGAAAATACTAGAGCCGGTTTTAGCGCTCTCGGGGAGCGGGGCAAGCCTTCTGAGGTTGTGGCAGACGAAGCAGTAGAAGCGCTACTTTACCATAACCATACTGAGGGAGCTATAGATCCCCATCTAGCTGACCAATTAGTCCTCTATATGGCGTTGGCTAAAGGCAGATCTTCTTTTACCACGTCAAGACTGTCAAGGCACCTCCTCACCAATATATGGGTTCTGCGCCAATTCTTACCCTTGAAATTTGAAGTCGTCGGTAAACCGGGAGGGGAGGGAAAGATCTCCGTAAAGGGTGTCGGACATCAAAGGAGACAGATTTAAATATGACAAGGAGGGGTTATTTATGAGCAAGATCGTAGATATTCGTGGTAGGCAGATCCTGGACTCCCGGGGCAATCCGACCGTAGAAGTTGATGTTCTGCTGGAAAGTGGTTTTATGGGAAGGGCTTCAGTCCCTTCTGGCGCATCGACCGGGGAGAGGGAGGCTATTGAGCTCCGAGATCGAAATAAGAAAGAGTTTCTGGGTAAGGGGGTCACGAAGGCGGTTAGTAACATAAATAAGACGATTCATTCAGAGATCGTTGGATTGGATGCCATAAACCAGAAACTCATTGACCGACGACTGATTGAGCTGGATGGAACGGAAAACAAGAAAAAACTCGGTGCCAATGCGATCTTGGGCGTCTCACTGGCGGTGGCTAAGGCGGCTGCAGAGTTTTTGAATCTCCCCCTATATCAATATCTGGGAGGGGTAAATGCTAAAGTCTTGCCTGTACCTATGATGAACATCGTCAACGGCGGGGCTCATGCCGACAATAATGTGGACATTCAAGAATTTATGATCATGCCCCTGGGTGCAGAGTCCTTCAGCCACGCACTAAGAATGGGTGCGGAGATCTTCCATAACCTTAAGGCCATACTCAAAGGCAAGGGGTATAGTACAGCAGTCGGGGATGAGGGGGGGTTCGCCCCGAATCTCAAGTCTAACGAAGAGGCTATAGAGGTAATCCTCGAGAGTATCGGAAAGGCGGGTTATGAAGCAGGGAAGGATGTATACGTAGCCCTGGACTCCGCTGCCAGTTCCTTTTATAAGGACGGTAGATACATACTAGAGGCTGAAAGGGAACCCGAGAAATCGTCCCAAGATATGGTAGACTTTTACTCTGCTCTGGTAGAAAAATACCCTATCATATCCATTGAAGATGGTCTCGCTGAAAATGACTGGGACGGATGGAAGCTCCTTACGGAACGTCTGGGCCACACGATTCAGATTGTGGGAGATGATATCTTTGTGACGAATACAAAGATATTGAGGAAGGGCATTGAACAGGGTATTGCAAATTCAATCCTAATAAAGGTGAATCAGATAGGAACCCTAACCGAGACAATGGATGCCATCGAAATGGCCAAAAGGGCAGGGTACACGGCTGTTGTGTCTCACCGCTCGGGAGAAACAGAGGATACCACGATTTCGGACTTGGTGGTCGCCTGTAATACGGGCCAGATCAAGACCGGATCAGTCTCAAGGACAGATAGGGTAGCCAAGTACAACCAGCTAATCAGGATAGAGGAGGAACTGGGCAGGGAGGCTCTGTTTCTCGGTAAAGAGGTATTCTATAACCTTGTTAGCCCTACTACGTAGATAAGCAAAATGCCAAGGGCATTTTGCTTATCGGAGCGGGCGCGAAGAGAAGAAGACTAATTTTAATAAGGGGAATAAGA
>JBDRGH010000591.1:0-3157 GCA_043818015.1 Pseudomonadota bacterium | reverse complement strand
GTCATCAGCGTAGGAAACTGTTCTGACCTGAAGATATCCGATTTTTTGGAGTACCTCTTGGTTGATCCGGAAACGAACATAATAGGCCTGTACATAGAAGGGTTTGCGGAAGACGAAGGTAGGATTTTTCATTATTTGATCAAAGGAATTAACGCTCATAAGCCCGTCGTTGCGTTGAAGGCTGGAAAGACGCCATATGGCGCCAGGGCGGCCGGTAGTCACACGGCCTCGATAGCTGGCTCGTATGACATATTTCGGTCGGCGGCCCATCAACTAGGACTTATACTTGTTTCAGATATGGAAGAAATGGTCGAACTCATTCTGGCCTTAAAGGAGTTACCCCTCCCCAAGAGTCCCAGGGTGGGAATACTCGGTATAGGTGGTGGTCAAAGCGTTGCAATAACAGACAGTCTATCTTTGCTTGGACTGGAGGTACCAACCCTGGAGGATAAAACTCAAAAAAGGATCACTCAAATTACTACGGAGTCCGGTACTATGGTGAAGAATCCGGTAGATCCTGCCGTTGCAAGTGTCGATCCACAGAATACACGGGACCTGCTCTCAATTATGGCTGAGGATAAGAACATCGATGCCATCCTTTTCCACCAAAATGTGGATTTTCTCTTGAGATGGAAGGAGAGAGGTGTAGATATTGATTTGGAAAGAATTAAAAGAGAGTTAGGGAATGCCGTGGCAGACGTCAGGAAAAATTCTGGAAAACCCATTCTCTGTGCCTTTACAAGTAGATCAAGTAGAAGAGAGGTATTTGAGGAATGGTCATCCATTAGGGATACCTTCCAGAATAAAGGTATTTATGTTTATCCTTCCATAGAGAAGGCAGGACGGGTTTTGTCGAGTCTCTACCATTACATGCAGAGACTTGGTAGGCTGAAGCACTAGGTTCTTCGAAGTCTTGGTATAGAAGACCTGGCGAAGGTTTTTTTTTCGTATCAGGGTTAGGATTAATGATAGAAAACTTGACTCTATTGGACAGTTCTACAGGGAGGGAGATATTATGCTACCTAACATAGTCAGAGGGCTACAGTTCGCTGACCTTCGTGTCAACAGGGTCTTGGCCGTAGCCGTCGGAGTGCTCACATTATGCACCATGTTTCTGGTGACAATCAGCATAGGGGGGCGTTATCTTCTGGGTAAGCCAGTACCTTCAACGATTGAAATCAGTGAGGTTATCCTTGTCCTGGTCATATTTTTGCCCCTGGCCTATGTACAGCAGCGAGGCGGACATTTGAGGGTTATGTTCTTGTATTCGCGATTACCTAAGAGCCTGCGAACCGCGTGTGACATCCTTGCCCTGGCACTCTCAACTATGCTATTTGCCTTGATGACCTGGCAGACTCTCATTTATGCGTTGCACTCCTGGGCTTCATCTGAGACTAGCTGGGGGATAGTTCCGATACCCCTCTGGATTCCAAAATTCGGCATTTTCTTTGGTTGTCTGGTCTTTTCCCTTCACACCTTTGGGAGCCTTTTTATGAGGGTAAAGGAACTCGTTAGGGGGGCGCCATGATTTCATCGGAAGCTATTGGCATACTCGGATTAATCGTTTTCTTTATCATTCTCACGGCAGGGGTCCCTATAGGGATTGCTCTGGGAGTCGTTGGTTTTTTTGGCATGGCAGCAGTTATGGGTATCTCACCGGCTCTGGGGTCATTGAGTTCTCTGCCCTTCCACTATTCGTTTGAATGGGTTTTTGTAGTCCTGCCCATGTTTCTCCTCCTGGGCCATTTTTCCTTTCATGGTGGTATTGGGGAAGATGCCTACAACGCTGCCCAGAAATGGTTGGGACGGGTACGGGGAGGGTTAGCTATGGCTACTACCGCTGCCTGTGCAGCCTTTGGCTTTGCCTCAGGATCAAGCCTGGCAACGGCTGCTACGTTTGCACGCCTGTCACTCCCTGAGATGCGTCGTCACAACTACGATGTCGGGCTCTCCTGCGGTGCAATCGCTGCCTCAGGGACCCTGGCTGCCTTACTCCCTCCCAGTGGAATGATGGTTGTTTACACCATTTTCACGGAGGTCTCTCTGGGCAAGCTGCTCATTGCAGGGATCCTTCCCGGTATCATGGTAGCGGCCCTCTTTATGATCGCCCTTGCGGTATGGTTGAAGTTTAAGCCCGAGGCGGCACCTCTAGTGGAATTAAGGGTGACCCTGCGGGAGAAGTTATTGTCAATCAGGTGGGTGGGCCCATTGGTTTTCGTTATCGCGTGTCTCCTTGGAGGTATTTATGCTGGTATCTTTACCCCCACGGAGGCTGGAGCAACGGGGGCTTTTGTTACGTTCATTATCTTCTTGCTTCGAAAGGGGCTAAATCTAAAGTTGATTATGGAAACAGTAATAAGTACGATCAGTACCACTGCGATGATCTTCCTGATAATTATAGGGGCAATGATATTTGGAAGGTTCCTGGCCGTAAGCGGTCTTATCGGTGCGTTCAGTGAGTTCATGATGGGCTTGCCTGTTCACCGTCTGGTCATTCTCGTGATTGTCTTATTCATGTATCTGATACTCGGTACCTTTATGGAAGCAGTTGCCATTTTTGCATTGACGCTTCCTATATTTAACCCTCTCCTCTCGGATCTGGGTTTTGATGGGATATGGATTGGTGTTATGCTCATTATGATGGTGGAGATCGGGGTGATTACCCCTCCCCTGGGGACAAATGTGTATGCGGTAAAAGCTACGGCTGGAGAGGATGTGACTCTTGAGCAGATATTTGCGGGAGTACTTCCATTTTTTCTGGCCTATGTTGTGGCTGTGGCGATCGTACTTGCCTTCCCTGCTATCGCATTATGGCTTCCAAAAATGATGTGGTAGAGGGCTCAGTTCTCATGTGAGACGGGGATGGAGGTAGTGCTTCTTTACTTCTCCAGGATTGATAACTGAAGAGGGCGGGTTGAGGGAGAAAATCTGTTTTAAGGAGGTGATGCGTGGGGTAAGGCAAAGGACACATTATCATTAAAATAACGCTAATTTGCTGCAGGGGTTAGCGTTGAACGTCAAGTCAAGAGGAGGTTAGAATGAAGGTGAACAGGTGTTTAATGAAAGGGATGGTGGTTGCATTTCTGGTTGTGTGCTTCATGGGGATGCCTCTCCATGATAGCTGGGCCGAGACAAAAGAGATCAAATTGAACCTGGC
>JBDRGH010000590.1:0-3136 GCA_043818015.1 Pseudomonadota bacterium | reverse complement strand
TACCCACAATTACAGAGATCCTCGTTACCGTCGGTATCTGGGCCACAGGTTTATTGATTTACAGTATTATTTTAAAGGTGGCTATCCCTATTGAGACCGGTGAATTTCGGCTGGAAAATAACCGGAACAGACACTTCAGCGAAAGGTTAGAGGGAAGGGGGAGATATTTAGTTTCGCGACAGTGACTTATTTTTGGGAAGGGACTTTGACCTGTACTGATAACTCGAGCTCTTCGTCCCCGCGTTGTATCCTGACTCGCACCGTATCTCCATCCTTTCTCGTGAAAAGAATGACTCGAAGTGTCGCCAGGTCTTCTACCCGTTCCTCATCCACGGCCAGTATGATGTCTCCCTTCTTCATTCCCGCTTCTTTGGCACCGCTTCCCGGAAGGAAACTCGCAACCTTCAAGGGGCCCTCCTTCCCATCGACGCTCACCATAAGTTTTGGGGGTTGGGGAACGTCGACATCGCCAGGAAACACAACGAAGTCTGCCAAAGCGGGTTCCAAGGGTACCTGGGGGTCTGGCAGAATAGTAGCGTAGTCC
The DNA here is from genome assembly GCA_043818015.1 of Pseudomonadota bacterium. Taxonomy (GTDB): domain Bacteria; phylum Desulfobacterota; class UBA8473; order UBA8473; family UBA8473; genus JBDRGH01. The sequence continues at coordinate 2,592 of JBDRGH010000590.1, read as the reverse complement.
CGCCCGGTCCTCCTATGGGCTCTCCTCGGAATGCCGGAGCCGTAGGATAGGTGGCCGTTTCCTGCTAACACTACCAAATGGTAATCCGGATTATCCGCGAGAAATCGTCGTATATTCTCTGCCATGGCCTCGTCCCAGACGACCTGGGCCTGGTAGAAGTTCTCGAAGTTGTGAGGTCCATCTTCATCAGAAAATTGTTCCCGATGCGTCTCGAACACCGATTCGAGGCGCTGCCTATAATTCTCGTCACTGAAGTCCATATCTTCAGGTATCAGTTGTCTCTCCTCCTCTGTAAGACTCGCCAAGCCTTTTTGAGACACCTTTCTTACTATTTCATGATCGAGGTTAAGGGCAATAACGGGGATTCTCCGGTCACGGGCATATAGCAGGATATCACGATACAAATGGTAGTTGAACATCCAGGTCCCAAAGTACCGGGATTCCTTTAAGAACGTCTTTTCTTCGGTTTTCCCGGAGACGTAGTCGTCGAGTGCCTTTTGATAAGGACGCTGAAACATCTCCATGGCGATGGCAAGTTTTGGGTGGTGCTGATGAAGCCCTCTGATAATTTCTAACTGGACAAGGTGATCGGCATAGCGGTCATGTTTTTCACCGACATAGACTAAGGCCTTGTTGGCTACAATAGAGACGATCTCAGGGAGCGATTGGATAGATTTGAGAGAAACTCCGAACATCGGTGGTGAGACCCTCAGGGAGCTTCCTCGACTGCTTTCCCTGGTAGCTTTTTCTACGTTGGTACCATTCAAAAAAGTAAGATGGCTGTAGTTCCCGTAATGAAAGACTTTTTGTCCTACGGATGTGACTTCCTCTTTGTTCTTGGCTATAATCAGACCGACAACTCGATTGGGATCTAACAGATTGAATTTGATTCGGAGGGAAAAACCCTGAAGAGGCTCTTTTGTCATAGGAAAAAATGAGCCGTGACCGGTTTGCGGTCCCAGAAAGAGCAGAGACGTCTGACCGAGCGTACTGTGATTTATGCTCTTCTCTTTGACTACGGTAAAGCCCCTATCTATTAGATGTTGTACTAAGGTTTTATATGTCTCCTCGTGATCATCGGGTAGGATAACGGTTCGGGTTGGATCCCCCAGAAGGCGACTCAGACCTGGAGTCTTTTCTCCAAATGTCAGGCCGCGGAAGAGATCGTAGTCAGGATCCAGAATGATTTCACGTGGCATCGTATCTACTAAAACAGTGAAGACCTGTTCACCTTTGGTTACGGTAAAGATTCGTTTCGTCATGTTGGTGTCCGTTCGAATAAAAACAGGAACCCTCAATGGTAACGGCCCGTTCGTTACGTCAATGCGAAACTCAAGGCCGTAGCCTTGACCTACATTTCTCGAGCGAATTTGATCCACACGTAGTTTTATGGCTCCTTTTTGCTCAAGCCAGAATCGGAAGAAGGCATCCAGGTCTTCACCGGCGGTTTCTGAGAAACTCATTTGTAGGTCTCTCCAAGAACTCGATTTGAAGAGGCGCTCCCTAATGAGGATCTTCAGTCCATTCATAAAGGCTTCGTCACCGATGCGATTTTTGAGGGCATGAAAGATCATGGCCACCTTCCCGTACCCAATGGCACGGAGGGGACGGTCTTCTCCAAATTGAAAGTCTCTCACCGCGATTTCATTTTTCTCAAAGACGTAGCTCTCGTAATCCTCTAGTATCTTCTTTCGATATTCCCACCCCTTTCCCTTCATGGCTTCATAATAGTGGTCGGACAGGTAGGAAGTGAGACCCTCACACCAGTTCCCTGTTTTATGATCCACATAAACTGAATTACCAAACCAAGAGTGGAGGATTTCATGGCCCAGAGAGGTCTCAGGTATGAAAGGTAACTTGAGCACTTGACGTCCCAGAAGGGTAAAGGTGGGCATGCTCTGGCCTGTAGGTAACAAACCCTCCACGATGGAAAACCGCTGGTATGGATAAGGACCCAATAGTTCTTCATACATCCTGAGGTATTTTTTCGTGTAAGCAAGGTAGCGAGCGGCGCGGCCGTGGTCTGCGGCGAGAAAGTAGGTCGTAAGTTCCACATCCTTATGGTGATCTCTTTCCACGTTATAGGGGGCCATGACCAAGCTTATGTGGGACACGGGATGCGGAAAGTCAAATGTTACTAAGGTACCCATACCAGCCTTTTCCACAGAGACTCTGTCAGCCTCGGATACGGCATGAAATCCTTCCGGGACATGTGCCCTAAGAGAAAAGTGTGAAAGGTTCGCATCGGCTGCAGGGTACCAGTGTCTGGTCAGATAAACTCCCTCATGACTGATGATGCCATTACTCATCCTGTCGTCACCTTTACCGAAGATACCCTCGTAGCTGATATATAAATGGGTGCCGTCCGGATGAGGCGGAAGCGGAACGTAGCCATCCTTGACTTTTGCAGAGAGGGGTTTGTCGTTCAATAAAAAGCGCGTAACCTTGAGATGTGCTGGAACCACGATCGCCTTTACCTTTGCTGGAATGGAGACATTTACCGATCCCATAATGCGATGGTTAGAAAGGTCAAAGAAGACCTCTATATCGTGATTGGGAACAGAAGATGAAGCATCAACGGTTGAAATGGAA
>JBDRGH010000589.1:0-10775 GCA_043818015.1 Pseudomonadota bacterium | reverse complement strand
CATCTCCATTATATGGGCTTGAGGGATAGGGATTTTTAGATGAATCACTCGTGCCCCTTTGGGGCACAAGGAAGAATGAAAATATTTAACAATGGCCAATAAGCAAAGCATGTAAATCAAGATTGAAATCCTAAACAATATCGAATATCAAAATCCTAATGAACAAAAGATCTTTAGAGTTGGAATCTTCGAGAACATTACCTCAATTGGTTTTGAATTTGGGGCATTGGAATTCTGGATTTGTTTAGGATTTGATGCTTGGGATTTGGAATTTAACCAAGCTGGTTTTTGAGTAGATTTGCCGGCAGGGAATTACATAAGGGCTATCTTAAGGTGAAAAAGAAGGCTGTACTAATCATAGGTGGCGGGCTGGCTGGTGTGCAGTCGGCGTTGGAACAAGCGAAATCTGGCAATGAAGTGTACTTACTTGAGAACTCGTCGGGTATGGGTGCTGAGAGACTCTTGTATGATAAGGAATCAAAGACAGTGGATTGCGTCTCCCCGAATTTGGAGGAGGTTAAGGGCAATAAGAATATCAGAATAATCACCAATGCAGACGTAGAAAGGATTGAGGAGAGTGCGGGCAAGTTCAACGTCCGTATCAAAAAAAGGGCACTCAGGATCGTTGAAGAAAGATGCGATGACTGTAAGGCTTGCATTAAGGTGTGCCCCGTAAACCTTTTCGATGACGAAGATCAGGGGTTATCCTTCCGAACGGCTGTAGATTTTTTTAATAATGTAGATCATTCGTACAGCATAGTCAAGGAGACTCCGATTTGCCAGAGGACATGCCCTGTGCAGCTGGATATCAGGGGGTACATTGGGCTCATTGCTGACGGTAGATTTGAAGAATCTCTGGCCCTGATCAGAGAGGTGCTCCCGTTCCCTTCTATCTGTGGGCATATATGTCCCCATCCGTGTGAAGAAGAGTGTAACAGGGGAAAGGTGGATTACCCCCTTTCGATAAGGGATCTGAAGAGTTTTGTAGCCGATTTCGGAAGCGAGAGTTCTTCTGAACACAAACCGAAAGCGGTGGAGGCAGACGAGAAAGGGAAAAAGGTAGCGATAATCGGAGCCGGGCCGGCAGGCCTGGCATGTGCCCATGATCTGGCCTTGGAAGGTTACCATGTGACCGTTTTTGAGGCTCTACCCCGTCCAGGGGGGATGCTGGCCGTAGGTATCCCCGATTATAGACTCCCTCGCGACGTCCTGGAAAGGGAGATCGATGGAGTAAAGGCCTTGGGTGTGGAAATAAAGTGCAATACGGCTGTTGGTAAAGACATGAGTATTGATGACCTTTTTAGCCAGGGTCATGAAGCCATCTTTATCACTGTGGGTGCCCACAGGAACCAAGAGATGCAGATACCAGGAGAAGATGCTCAGGGGGTTCTTCCCGGCGTTACCTTCCTTCGAGATTTGAACCTGGGAAATCCGGTGGATGTCGGTGATAGGGTCGCGGTCATCGGTGGGGGAAATGTGGCCATAGATTCTGCCAGATGTGCCCTTAGACTGGGTGCCAGAGACGTAACGATACTCTACAGAAGGTCGAGGCAGGAAATGCCGGCAAGTGATGAGGAAATAGAGGCAGCCTTGGAGGAAGGGATCAAGATAGAATATCTTGTTGCCCCGCTTCAGGTCGTGACGAGCGACGGTAAGGTGACCGCTCTCAGGTGTATCAGGATGGAATTAGGACAACCCGATGCCTCGGGGAGGAGGAGACCCATACCGGTTGAAGGGTCTGATTTTGAGATGGGATTAGATACGTTAATCCCTGCCATAGGACAAGTTCCTGACATGTCTTTCCTCGCCGAAGGTTCGGGGATTGAGTTGACAAAGCGGGGAACGATAGCTGTCAGTCCGGATAGTCTGGCAACAAGTAGGCCCGGGGTTTTTGCGGGAGGTGACTGCCAGACCGGTCCTGGAATAGCCATCGAAGCTATTGCAGCCGGCAAGAAGGCTGCCAGATCGATTGACAGGTATCTTAGGGGTGAATGATCGAGCATGATAGAAGCGAGAAAGAGATATATAATAGAATTTCCAGATATCCCGACAGAGCGACAATCGGTACGGGAGCTTCCCGTCGAAGAGAGAATAAGTAATTTCAATAAAGTCAGCCTGGGGTTTACGGAGGATGAAGCCGTAAGAGAGGCAAGGAGGTGCCTTAGCTGCCGGAGGTGTCTAGGATGCGCGCTTTGTCTGGCGGAATGTGACAAAGAAGCAATAGTCTTTGAAGAGGCTGACGAAGAGCTTGAGATCAGTGTTGATTCAATAATAATTACTCCTGGGGCAGAGAGGGTTTATTCTCTTCCGCCCGAAAAATTTGGGTACGGCAGATATATGAACGTAGTAACCGATGTCGAATTTGAGCGTATCGTAAGCGATAACGGAGCCTACGGCGGCCTTCTAATCCGGCCTTTCGATGGGGAGATGCCAAAGAGCATGGGGTTTATGTGCTGGGATCACGATGATGGAGAGAGGGGAGCAAGTGGTCTCGAGTCTCTGAGTTATGTTGTCCATGAGGCTTGGCTGGCGAAGAAAAAGATTGAAGAACTCGAAATAACCCTGTTTCTGCCAAACAAGGAAGAGTATGTTGAGGAATTAGAAAAAAGTGATATCAAAGTCCCTGGGCTCGGCATTAGAAAGGGTGAGGTGATAGCCATTACGGAAGCGGAGGAGAACAAGAATCTCATCGTGAAGTGGAGTGAAAATGGGGATGTGAAGGAAGAGGAATTTGAGATGATCGTGCTATCAACAGACCCTCAGCTCCCAGGCTATGTGACAGACCTTGCCAAAAAACTGAACATAGAACTCGACGATATGAAAAAAGGCTCTTTACTTTCCGAGACCTCTAAGAAGGGTGTCTTTCTTGCCGGAAGTACGGGATACGAAAAAATTGGATAGTTCTTATCCCGGCTCTCTGGTTTCCTTGAAAGAGAACTAAATAAATAGAAGGGAAGAGGGGATCATGTTAGAGGCTGTAATAGCAATCGCAATAATGTTGGTAAAGATAATCATTGTCTTCTCTTGTGTCATGTTGGTGGTGGCCTATGTCACCTTGATGGAGAGGAAGGTACTGGGACATATGCAGGTGAGGCATGGACCGAGGAGGGTGGGCTGGCACGGGCTGTTGCAGCCTATTGCGGACGGGCTAAAACTCTTCTTCAAGGAGGAGATAATCGTCAACGAAGCCAATAAGGGATTGTATCACCTGGCGCCCGTCATATACATGGTCTGTGCGCTGTCCATCTATGCCATCATTCCATTTGGAGATGATATAACTGTCCTCGGAAGGATGATCCCACTGCATATTGCAGATGTTAATATCGGGATTCTCTATATCTTTGCCATTTCATCTCTGGGTGTTTATGGCGTGGTCTTAGCGGGTTGGTCGTCGAACAATAAGTATTCACTGCTGGGAGGTCTCAGGGCTTCTGCCCAGATGATCAGCTATGAGTTACCTCTCGGACTTTCTATCATAGGCGTATTACTGCTGGCCGGATCCTTGAGTATGGTTGAGATAGTCAAAGCCCAAGAAAAGATTTGGTTTATAGTGTTGCAGCCGTTTGGGTTCCTTCTCTACCTGACCTGTGCTTTTGCCGAGTGTGCGAGGACACCATTTGACCTCGTTGAATGCGACAATGAACTCGTTGCGGGTTATCAAACGGAATACAGCTCTATGAAATTCGCCCTCTTTTATTTAGCTGAATACACGCACATCATTGCGGTAAGCGCCATCGCGGTGACCCTTTTTCTCGGTGGATGGAGAGGCCCGTTCTTGCCTCCTCCAATTTGGTTTTTAATCAAGATTCTTGCCTTTGTGTATTTTTTCATTTGGCTCAGGGCTACCTATCCGAGGTTCAGGTATGATCAGCTTATGAAGTTTGGATGGAAGGTACTGCTTCCATTGGCCCTTATTAATATTCTTGTGACTTCTTTCGTTATGATCGTGTAACTGGTTGGGATCATCTCCAAATTCGTTGATGGATTAAGAGGATTCAAAACAAACACTTGACCCCCTGGCCCAGACGCTGTCCCGACCGGTCGGGACAGGGCGGGCCTTGAATCCCTGGCCCAGACCGTATCGTTCGCGCCAGGGCGGGCCTTGAATCCCCGAATCCTTTTCACCCACTAAATGGGAGAGGAACCACAAAAATAGGAGAGTTCGATGATTGTACCACTCGTCAAGGGATTGAGTCTAACGTTCAGGAGGTTTTTCTCAAGGCCTATAACCATACTTTATCCGGAGGAGAAGTGGGAATGTTATCCACGATTTAGGGGTCGCCATCAACTCCAGAGGAAAGAGGATGGTAGTCCTAAATGCGTTGCTTGCCAGCTGTGTGCGACGGTTTGTCCTTCTCAGTGTATTCGAGTTGACGGTGATGAAGGCCCGAACCATGAGAGGTATGCAAAGAGTTATGATATTGACCTGACCCGGTGTATCTTTTGCGGGTATTGCGTAGAGGCCTGCCCTGTCGGGGCAATAGTCATGACCGCTGAGTATGAGTTGGCCACGTACAGTCGTGAAGGTGCTCAGTATGATATGGAAAGGCTGTTAGGCAAATAGCATCCTACAAAAGGAGTCGTGTATTATGACAGTGACAGGTTTTTTCTTCTTTTCCATTGGAGCAGTAGTACTAATCTCGGCGATCTTGGTCATCGTCTTACGGAACCCGGTCCATAGTGCCTTGTCCCTGGTCTTGACGTTTTTCAGTCTTGCAGGTCTCTATGTTCTTCTGAATGCTCAGTTTATTGCTGCCATCCAGGTTATCGTCTATGCGGGAGCCATAATGGTGCTCTTTCTATTCGTGATCATGCTGCTCAATTTGGACAAAGAAAAGAGAGTGAGAGAGAGGCACCCGTTGCAAAAGGCGTTCGGCATTGCCATTGCGGCCTTCTTTCTGGTCGCTTTGGGTTCAGTTGTCGCAACGGGGATCCTTTACGGAAACAAAGGGACGGATGCTGCCGCTAAGGTAAGTGCCCTCGGGAACACCAAGGCTATAGCCGGTTTGCTCTTTACAGAGTGGGTTTTGCCTTTCGAGATAACCTCCGTGCTGCTCTTGGCTGCTATTGTGGGCGCCATCGTTTTATCGAAGAAGGAGTTATAAAGATGATACCATTGTCATACTATCTTATCCTTTCCGCAATCCTTTTTACGGTGGGGGTCATAGGCGTTCTGATCCGAAGAAACGCCATCATTATATTCATGTCAATAGAGCTCATGCTGAATGCTGTTAACCTTTCGTTCGTGGCTATCTCAAATTACCTGAATTCTCTCGACGGACAGATATTCGTCTTCTTTGTGATGACCGTTGCTGCCGCTGAAGTGGCTGTGGGTCTCGCTATTATCATAAACCTTTTCAGGAATAAAGAGACGGTAAATGTTGATGAGATAAATATTATGAAATGGTAAAACGAGCTGAGAAAAGCGTCGCTTTTCGCTTCAACATCGATTTCTTGACCTAGCTAAGCTCGCTTCATTGAAAATTCACAAACTCCCCGCCTCTGGCGGGTCAAACATGCGAATTTTCTTCATTTTGCTCGCTAAGATAGGTTCCCAATAAATCGAAGGAGTCGCTGCCAGGGACACTTTCTCAGAAAAAGAGAACTTTTATCCGGTTTGCCTATAAACAGTTGGAGGAAGGATATGTTGGATTATGTGTGGTTAGTTCCTGTATTTCCCATAATTGGCTTCATTATCAACGGGCTTTTTGGGCAGAGACTGAGCAAGGGAGCAGCAGGTATAATAGCCTGCGCAGTCATAGGATTATCGTTCCTTGTATCGGTCTTGCTGTTTCTGAGTCTCTTACAGCTTCCTCCAGAGAGCAGGGCCTTTGAGAAGAACGTTTACACGTGGATAGTTGCGGGAGACCTCAAGACGACTATTGGTTTTTTGGTGGACCCTCTTTCCATAGTAATGATGCTCACGGTTTCAGGGGTTTCTTTCCTGATTCATATTTACTCTGTTGGGTACATGCACGATGATGAGGGGTTCAGCCGTTACTTTACGTACCTCAATCTCTTCGTATTCTCCATGCTGGTATTGGTCTCAGCCAACAACTTTCTGATGATGTTTGTGGGCTGGGAGGGGGTTGGCCTTTGCTCGTATCTCCTGATCGGATTCTGGTATCGGAGAAAGGAACCCGCCGACGCGGGCAAGAAGGCGTTTGTGGTTAACAGGATAGGTGATTATGGGTTTCTCTTGGCGATGATGTTAATCTTCGTAACGTTTGGAAGTCTAAACTTCCATGATGTATTTGGCGCTGCACACAAACACTTTCAGGTTGGCAGCCTTGTGATAACGGCGATAACCCTCCTGCTTTTTCTCGGGGCTACGGGGAAGTCAGCGCAGATCCCTCTCTACACCTGGTTGCCCGATGCTATGGAAGGTCCTACCCCGGTAAGTGCTTTAATCCACGCGGCCACAATGGTTACTGCAGGGGTCTACATGGTCGCCCGATGCAGTGTCCTCTTCACCCTGGCCCCCATTTCCCTTACGGTTGTCGCCATAATCGGGGTTGCCACCGCAGTATTTACTGCGTCCATAGCCCTTGCCAACAACGACATAAAAAGGGTGCTGGCGTATTCTACCATCAGTCAACTGGGGTACATGTTTCTCGCCTGCGGTGTGGGGGCCTTCGCAGCCGGTATCTTCCACCTGATGACCCACGCATTCTTCAAGGCTTTACTCTTTTTGGGTGCAGGGAGTGTCATGCACGCCATGTCAGGGGAGCTTGATATGAGGAAGATGGGGGCGTTGAAGTCCCACATGCCGAGGACTTACTGGACCTTCTTGATAGCTACCTTGGCCATAGCAGGGATATTCCCCTTTGCCGGGTTTTTCAGCAAGGACGAGATACTCTGGAATGCCTTTCAGAAAAGTACCATTCTATGGGCGTTGGGTGCCGGTGCAGCCTTGATGACGGCTTTTTATATGTTCAGGGCCGTCTTTATGACTTTTCATGGAGAATCGAGGGTAGATGAGGAGGTAGCAAAACACCTCCACGAGTCTCCGCGTATCATGACGAATCCCCTTGTTGTTCTTGGAATCCTATCTGCCATCGGTGGTCTCGTGGGGATCCCCATCATCAAGGGAGCAAATATCTTCCATGACTTCTTGGCCCCCGTGACGGGGGGGCATGCTGCTGCTTCGGCGAAGGTTACGCTGACCAATCTTGCCTATGCCTCCGGGAGCGCTGCCCCTTCCGGGGAAGCGTTGCACCATTCTGTCGGCCTTGAGTTGTCGATGATGGCAGTTTCCCTGATTATAGCATTAAGCGGTTTAGGCCTGGCGTATTATATGTACGTAAAGAACCCATCCGCTCCCAGGAAGATAGCGGAGAAATTTAGTCTGCTTTACCGACTGATCATCAACAAATACTTTGTTGATGAGATCTATGACTTTCTGTTCGTTAACCCTATTAAAAGAGGGTCGGTATTCCTTTGGCAGTTCTTCGATAATAGAGTCGTCGATGGTACGGTCAATGGTTCAGGTCGTTTCGTGCAATGGGGTAGCACCATTCTGAAGAGGGTTCAGACAGGTTATGTTCAGAATTATGCGCTCTCGATACTGGTCGGCATAGGAGCGATTATCGGTTATTTCCTCTTCAGGTAATTCATTGACATTGAAAAAGGAGCCAGTTTGATGAATCAGATAGACTTTCCTGTATTGTCCCTGATTACATTCCTTCCTGTCCTTGGAGCTATTTTCATCCTGCTCACGAATAAGGCAGAGGTAACTCAGATAAGATGGACGGCATTTATCGCATCCTTTGCAAACTTCCTGTTTTCTCTGCCGCTCTTCTTTTACTTCAAGGCCAATGCTACCGAGATGCAGTTTGTGGAGCAGATTCCCTGGATAAAGGAATATGGGATAAGTTATTTCCTCGGGATTGACGGAATCAGTCTGCTTCTCATTCTCCTTACGACGTTTCTAACTCCCATATGTGTGCTGGCCTGTTGGAAGGACATAACGGAGAAGGTCAAGGAATTTATGATATGCGTCCTGCTTCTGGAAACGGGTATGATCGGTGTTTTTGTCTCCCTTGACCTCTTTTTATTCTACGTCTTTTGGGAGGTCATGCTCATCCCTATGTACTTCTTGATCGGGATCTGGGGCGCTCCTGCCAGGAGGGTCTATGCGGCCATAAAATTCTTCATATTTACGATGTTCGGTAGCTTATTGATGCTGGTGGCTATTTTGGTGCTCTACTTCATGAACGGCGCTGCGACAGGGGAGTATACCTTCAATCTACTCCGACTCTATGGGCTCTCGATACCCGCTCATACCCAGATGTGGCTATTTCTGGCATTCTTCCTGGCATTCGCTATTAAAGTTCCCATGTTTCCATTCCACACGTGGCTTCCCGATGCCCACACAGAGGCCCCAACAGTAGGTAGTGTGCTTCTGGCGGCGGTGCTCTTGAAGATGGGGACTTATGGATTCCTGAGGTTTAGTATGCCTCTGTTTCCCGTGGCATCCCATGACTTTGTCCCGGTGATCTCTATCCTTGCCCTCATCGGTATCATATACGGGGCACTGGTCTGTATGGTACAGAAGGATCTCAAGAGATTAATCGCTTTTTCCAGTGTTAGCCACCTGGGTTTTGTCATGCTTGGGATATTCGCCCTCAATATACAGAGTCTCCAGGGTGGCTTGATACAGATGATAAACCATGGTCTCAGCACGGGGGCCCTGTTTTTGATTGTGGGCATGATATATGAGAGGAGACACACGCGGATGATAGAAGAGTTTGGGGGGCTATCCAGGGTAATGCCTGTGTTTGCCACGATCTTCATGATCGTTACCCTTTCCTCCATCGGGCTTCCGGGATTGAATGGTTTTGTCGGGGAGTTTTTGATCCTCGTGGGTACGTTTAAGTCCAACGTTGTCTATGCGGTGTTTGCCGCTACCGGTGTGATCCTTGCAGCGGTTTATATGCTCTGGATGTTTCAAAGGGTTATGTTCGGGGAAGTCACCAAGGAGGAGAATAAGAACCTGAAGGACCTCTCGCTCAGGGAAATCGGTGTCCTTGTCCCTATCTTGATCTTTATCTTCTGGATCGGACTGTATCCCAAGACTTTCTTGAGCAAGACCGAAACGTCTGTCGCGCACTTTTTGAAGGAATTCAATAAGAAGTATGAGGTGAGTATTCAAAGTAAGGAAAATAACTTTGTTGTAGTAGAAAAAGGTGAAGAGTTGATTGTGAAGAGGCTGTCGAAAAAGTAGCGTTCCCAGTTTTCGAACAGTCTCTATAGAACAAATGAACACATGCATCAAGGGAGATTCCTATGAATTTAGTTATTCCTGAAATAGACCTGGTGAGCTTAGGGCCAGAGCTTATCCTGAGTGTTGCTGCCATGCTTGTTCTACTGGTCAGCGTATTCTTGCCGAAAGGGAGGAAAGATCCGGTTGCCTACCTGAGCTTGTTAGGTATTGTCTTTGCGCTTATAAGCTCAGTGGTTCTTTGGGGAAAGGGAAGATACGCCTTCAACAACATGATACTGGTAGACAACTTTGCCCTTTTCTTCACCGTGGTCTTGCTCATTGCTTCCGGTCTCTCCATCCTGATGTCCATAAACTATCTGAAGGAAGAGGGGATGAATCATGGGGAATTCTATGCCCTGATACTCTTCGCAACCGTAGGCATGATGTTTATGGCTGTGGGATCGAACCTGATAACGATTTTCCTCGGGCTGGAAACGATGTCCATATCCATATACGTCCTTGCAGGTTTTTTCCGGGAAAATCTCAAATCCAATGAATCTGCACTCAAGTATCTGCTCCTCGGTGCGTTCTCTTCCGGCTTTTTGTTGTACGGCATAGCAATGATGTACGGCGCTACCGGGACGACAGACCTGAAGGGGATATCAGAATTCCTGTCCAAGTCCGCTTACCTGGGGGATCCAATGCTTTTGGCTGGAATGGGGCTCCTGGTAGTGGGGTTTGGTTTCAAGATAGCCTCTGTCCCTTTTCACATGTGGACCCCCGACGTTTACGAAGGTGCCCCCACCTCTATTACAGCCTTCATGTCGGTAGGGGTTAAGGCAGCGGCATTTGCAGCATTTGTGAGGGTTTTCCTCCATTCTCTCGGGCATCTTCAACCCGATTGGAACATGGTTCTGTGGATACTTTCGGTCCTCACCATGACATTGGGAAATGTAGTTGCGATTGCGCAGAACAACATAAAGCGGATGCTGGCGTATTCCAGTATTGCCCATGCGGGATATATAATGATCGGGATGGTGGCCGCCAGCGAGCTGGGAACAGCCAGCATACTATTCTATATGCTAGCATATACTTTTATGAATCTGGGAGCGTTTGGCGTTGTGATCCTCTATGGCCGCAAGGGTGAGGAGAATCTCGATATCAACAATTACGCTGGTATGGGTTCCAGGTACCCGGCCCTTGCGCTATTGATGGCGGTCTTCATGTTCTCGTTGGCCGGTATTCCTCCCACAGCAGGATTTGTTGGTAAGTTTTACGTATTCAGTGCGGCTGTAAAGGCAGGGTATATCTGGCTTGCGATCATCGGTGTGATGAATAGCCTGGTCTCCGTCTATTACTACCTCCGGGTTACGGTAATGATCTATATGAAGGAGCCGGTGAAAGAGTTAGTGGGACTCACGTGGACGCCATCTATGGCCATTGCCCTGATCATTGCAGTAATCGGAACCTTGCTGATAGGTATTTATCCTTCTCCATACCTCGATCTTGCGAGACAGTCCGTTCAACTCTTTATGTAAGGTTCTTCTCCCATTTAGTTGGTGAAAAGGAT
>JBDRGH010000588.1:0-4707 GCA_043818015.1 Pseudomonadota bacterium | reverse complement strand
CTGGATTGAAGAATAAAACACCGTCCATTACATGATTTGCTGGAGAGTGAGTATGTCCATAAACAATACAATCGACGTCTTTAAACTCACTACGAACTTCTTTTTCTATTCCACTACGCCCTCCCCATCCATGGATCAATCCAATCCTGAATTTGCCGATTTGCACGACTTCCTTAGGAGGTAAGATCCTTTTGATTTCGGCTGAATCCATATTACCACTCACAGCCCTTAAATCTTTACCCGCGAATGCATTAAGAACTCTCCTTTCAACTATATCACCGGCGTGCAGCACTATATCTATTTCTCTCAAGCGCTCTGCAATGATCCTTCTTAATTCATCTGATGGCTCACTCAAATGGGTATCAGATATAACTCCTATCTCCATTAGCTCTTCCTTGTAATACCGCGGTAGTTCCTTGTGAAGTGACTGCTTTTGCGCTCCCTCGTTCAAGCTCCCAGGGAAGCTCTTCCTTCTCAAACGACCACACAGACTATAAGTGGAGCAACTCCACTTTGCCCCAAACGGCCATTTTTTCGCCCAGTATGATTAGCAAACCCATCACTCCGTCAATCTTACCAGCAGCATCCAGCCCCTTATTAAAATCTCCTTCATTCTTAATAAGGTTCGTAATAGATGTAGCCGCCGCATCTGCCAAAAGGGTCGATTTTGATATGACAGTAACCGCATCTGCCTTACCAAAACTAATAGAATGTCCTACGGTGCCTGAAGAGGTGCAAACCCCAAGCGGAGTGTCATCAGGAGCGATTCTAATCCCCACTTTATTGCTGAGAGGAGATAGACCCGCATAGATCCCGATCTTCGTCTCCGACGAAGTTTTGAGAAATATATCTCCTCCGTTTTCGACAATCACGTCCCTTGAGAGCGCTAGCAACTCTTTACCAACAAATTCAGATATACCCCCTGCCACCGCTGCCATAGGCCCAACCCCTGCTAACTTTGAGGCCTCCATCATGCCCTTTATAATCTTAGGGGCAAATGGATCTATTACTAGGGGAACCAGACTCCTTTGGAACTCTGGAACTCTCCTGATATACTCCTCAATTTGGTATCTGTACTTTAATACAATGTCCCTGGCCTCGGTACTCAGGTCGTTATTGGCCCTGATATATAAGTCCGTCTCTTTAACCGACACTTGAAAAGAAACGAAGTTGTTGTCGTGGATGAAACTTCTGTAGGCTCTCTCTTGGTACATGGGTTACCTTTGAAGGGTGGTTGCCTGATAACCGAAGAGTTCCTCCACCTCTCTAACGAGTAACTCCGACGGGTTTAAGCGGAAGTCCTCACCCAAAGATATAATCGTCTCACTCCTATCGGGCACAACGACGTGGAGAAAAGCCCGCGAGTTCCCCCTGTGATTCAGTAAAATATCTTTTAGTCTTTCCAGTCGTTCTCTGGACGCAGAGGAGGTCTCGACGGTAAAGTGAACATTAACTGTCGGCTTTTCCTTTGCCTCTGAAATGGGTACTATTTCCTTAGCTATTATCTTTACGTTCTCTTCTTCTATAGCTACGGTTCCAGTAATCAGAAGCGGCTCATCCCCTTTCAAAAAGAAAGAAGTATCCTTATAGATATCAGGGAATACTACTATCTCAATAAAACCGGTTAGATCCTCCAAGGTTATGCGGGCCATCCGATCTCCTTTGCGGGTATTGATCTCCTTCACAGCACTGACCACACCCCCTATCCTTATTTCAGCCCCATCATCAAATTCAACCACATCCGCCGTACGTGTGTTAGTGTACCTTTTGAGATCCTCTTCATAGCGGGTTAAGGGATGACCGGTGATGTAAAAACCAAGAACTTCCTTTTCATAGGTCAAACGTTGATTTTCCGGCCATTCTTCTGTATCCGGAAATCTTGAGCTTGGATCAACCCCAGCGGTACCTATTAAAACATCAAACATATTGATTTGCCCATCGGCCCTGTCCTTCTGAATTGCCCCCGCAGCGTCGATAGCGTCATCCAATACCCCCATCAATTTTGAACGATAGACGCCGGTATAATCAAAGGCCCCACACTTAATCAGACTGTCTATTACCCTTCTGTTTACCTTTCTAAGATCAACCCTCTCGCAAAAATCGAAGATCGAATCGAATCTTCCATCCCTTTCCCTGGTGGAGATAATAGAGTCTATAGCTTGAGCCCCAACATTCTTGACTCCTGCCAATCCAAATCGAATTTTACCCTCTTTGACAGTAAAATCCTCAAAACTCTCGTTGATGTTGGGGGGCAAAACTTCGATCCCCTTGTCACTGCACTCGCTGATGTATTTAGTCAGTTTATCGGTATTTTCCTTTTCACTGCTCAGCAGGCCTGCCATAAATTCAATAGGATAGTGAGCTTTGAGATATGCTGTTTGGTATGCTATCATAGCGTATGCAGCACTATGCGATTTATTGAACCCATACTCGGCAAACATGGCCATTAAGTCGAAAATCTTCTCTGCTTTTTTACTGCTTATCTTATTCCTCTTGGCACCGAGCAGGAATTTTTCTTTCTGGGTAGCCATCTCTTCGGGCTTCTTCTTGCCCATAGCCCGGCGAAGCAAGTCAGCGTCCCCCAATGTGAAGTTGGCCAAAGTGCTTGCTATCTTCATCACCTGTTCTTGGTAGATTATTACTCCGTATGTATCCTTCAGGATATTCTCTAGTTGAGGAACCTCGTATTTTACAGGAATAATCCCGTGCTTTCTCTTTGTAAAATCCTCCACCATCCCACTTCCCAGCGGACCCGGCCGGTAAAGGGCGAGCAAAGCAATGACATCTTCTATATTTTCTGGTTTGAGTTTTGCCAACAGTTCCTTCATACCAGAACTTTCTAGCTGGAAGACACCCGAAGTATCCCCGGCTCCTAGCAGTCTATAGGTCAACTCATCATCCAAAAGAATCTGATTGAGATCGAGCTTCTCCTGCCTCCCTCTATGTATGAGATTCAATGTGTTCTCGATCAGGGTCAGTGTCTTCAGCCCGAGAAAATCGAATTTGATCAACCCTATCTTCCCTATGTCGTTCATGGCAAACTGAGTGACAACTTCACCCTTCTGGCCTTTATAAAGGGGCAGATATTCGACAAGGGGTTTGTTGGAAATGACTACCCCGGCTGCGTGGGTTGACGCGTGCCTTGGTAGTCCCTCGAGAGATTTGGCAAGGGAACTGAGACGTCCTACGTTCTCATCGTTTTCTACAAGCTCTCTCAGCCTAGGCTCTAGTCGTATGGCGTCATGCAGCGAGATATTTGGAGTATTGGGAATCAATTTGGCTATTCTATCTACGTCCTTGTAAGGCATATTGAGGACTCTCCCCACGTCTCTAATTACACCTTTAGCCGCCATCTTACCGAATGTTATAATCTGAGCGACATTCTCCTTGCCATATTTATCTGCAACGTACCGTATTACCTCATCCCTGCCGTCAACACAGAAATCTATATCGATATCGGGCATACTTATCCGTCCAGGGTTCAAGAATCTTTCAAAGAGTAAATCGTAAAGAATGGGGTCAATATCCGTAATCTTTAACGAATAGGCAACCAAGCTCCCCGCAGCTGAGCCACGACCCGGCCCCACGGGTATGTTTCTATTCTTAGCATAGTTTACAAAGTCTGAAACGATCAAGAAGTAGCCCGAGAATCCCATGGATTTGATAATAGTTAACTCTTCTTCAAGCCTTTTGAAGTATAACTCCGAAGCAGCAGACACATCCCCTCCCCTGCCCCTAATCGATTCTAACCTTTCTTTTAGCCCAGCTCTCGCCATTTTTTCAAGGTAGCTGTCGAGGGTCTCCCCTTGCGGGACTTTAAAATCGGGTAGGTGGAGTTTATCAAATCTCAGCTCAAGATTACATCTCTCCGCAATTTCCACGGTGTTCTTCAGAGCATCAGGATACGCTGAAAAAAGGTCTTTCATCTCCTTTGGAGATTTGACATAAAACTCATCAGTAGCAAACCTCATCCTATCTGGATCACTGAGGATCTTGCCTGTCTGAATGCACAGAAGTACCTCGTGAGCTCTTGAATCTTCTCGTTTTAGATAATGACAGTCATTGGTCGCAACTAAAGGTAAACCAAGAATCTTACCCAGTTGAACGAGTCCTTCATTGACAGTCTTTTGGAGCTCGATTTTATTGTCTTGTATCTCCAGGTAGAACCTTCCGTCGTCGAATATCTCCCTATACTCACTGGCCACTGTGAGGGCCTTTTCCTGATGCCCGATCCCTATTAGCTGGGCGATTTCACCATGCAAACAGCCACTGAGAGCTATCAATCCCTCATTATGACTCTTTAGCAAATCCTTGTCTATTCTGGGACGGTAGTAGAACCCCTCAAAATAGGCGCAGGTCGCCAATTTGAGCAAGTTCTTGTATCCCGTTGTATTCTTTGCCAGTAAGGTCAAATGATAGGATGCATCAGAGATAACGCGCGACTCCTTCTCGAACCTACTTCCCGGAGCAACGTAGACTTCACAACCAATAATTGGCTTGATCCCGCTCTGGTAAGCCTTCGTATAGAACTCTATGGTGCCAAACATGTTACCATGATCCGTCATGGCCAACGCAGGCATCCTATACTCCTTGGCCAGGGTGAATAGGTCATCCATTCGTATTGCCCCGTCAAGGAGGCTATATTTCGTATGTAGGTGAAGATGGACGAAATCCGAATGCTGCATACTTACTCCCATTCAATGGTAC
>JBDRGH010000587.1:0-6526 GCA_043818015.1 Pseudomonadota bacterium | reverse complement strand
TGGCCATCCCTTCGGCAACCGGCGTAACACATGATGCCATGACTCGGCCTGTCTTTTCATCCTCCACCAGACAGAGACGACAGGCTCCGATAGACTCCAGGTGGCGATGACTGCATAGGGTCGGAATCTTGATCCCATTCTCTAACGCCGCATTCAAGACGGTGGTACCAAGCCGACAACTGATTTTTTTCCCGTTAATGGAAAGAGTGATATTTTCCACAATCCTGACTCCTCACTACGTCAATTTAGCCGCATCCAGATAGTGTCTCAGTTTTTCCTCCCCCCCTATGGTGATGATATGAATCCCCTGGCAGAGATCCTTCAGGCCTGTCACGATATCGGTGAAAAGCTCAATGCTGGCCTTTTGCTTGTCTGGAGCCTTAGCCAACTTTTTGATGATCCACTCCGGGACTAAACCCGATTTAAAATGGCGGTTAAGGAACTGGGCCATGCCTGCCGTTCTCAAAACCAGAACTTCTGCAATCACGGGCACGCCGAACGTCTGTACCTGTTTGACGAATTTTTCGAACAAACCAAGATCGAACACGGGTGTCGTTAAAAAGTATCCTGTACCTATCTTTGTCATCTCCTCCATCTCTTTCATTTCCAGTTCCGGGACGTTTTTACCCCAGCAAGATTCAACACCCGAGCCCAATACGAATTCTGCTTTGGAACGAAGTTCCTTGCCATCGACCGTACGGCCCTCCCGAATGTGTTCCAGGACAGACTCCAATTTCCCCGAGTCTACATGGAAAAACATCATCTCTTGAAGACTATCCCCCGTAATCCGGTAGTCTTCCGTGAAAACGAGAAGGTTCTCTACCCCCGCTTCGTGGGCGAGCATGAGATCCTTCTGCAATTGTATGCGGTTCTTGTGCCGGGTTGAGGTTTGGTATATTGCTTCGAATCGGTTCTGCTTCAAGAGCTCACAGACCTTGATGGTGTCTCCTACTACCCCCTCAATCTCCACCTCTGACACAGAAACCCCGTCCACACGCCCACGTACCAGATTCAGACTCTTGATGAGCCCTTCCGGTTCGTCGTAAATAGGTGCCTGGACTTCAGAGGTAACGACAAATTTCTTTTTTCCCAGAGCTTCTTTTAACCTCACGAGAGCCTCCTTGATGGTTTTGACGCCTGATCCTTTTCCTAGACTGATTCTCTGCCATTTCGAGACGAATGGCTGAACCAATCAGCGCAAGCCCAGTAAACGGGCCACCTCCTCTTTTAGCTGCGGAAGTGGCAAAGGCTTGGAAAAACAAACATCAGCACCGTACTCCTTCATCTTCTTAAATTTCTCTTCATCCAGATATGCTGATAAGACGATAATGGTTGTATCTTTCGTCGCCTCATTGGACTTGATCTTCTTGCAGACCTCATATCCTTTGATATCGGGCATCATGATATCCAGTATTAGGAGGTGCGGTTTGAAGTGATTGACCTGCAGTCCAGCCTCGAACCCATCGGAAGCGGAAATAACTTCATAGTCATGTTCATCCTCTTCCAGTGCCTGAACAATCGTTTCAACAACAATAGGATCATCATCCACCACAAGGATTCTTTTTCTCTCCTCCATCTCTTCCTCTTCGGGGATCGGAATCCCTTGCTTTTTCATAAAATCTTCGAGATCTAGCTTTTTTATACGACGATGCCCTCCCACGGTCTTGTATGCCTTGATATAGCCGGACTCTATCCAGTTGATAATGGTCTTGGGAGAGACGTTACAGTATTTGCTGGCCTCAAAAACAGTCAGCACATCATCCATTGTACGGGCTCCTTCGGTTTTTTCCGTTATTATATTTTTTACGATTATTATACTTTTTACCATTTGTCAAGTAAATTTTAAACTTTTTTTCACTTTTTCTAGCCCCCCCAGAAAAAACAAACGTGAGACAACCCAGGCATCAATAGCCGCTGGGATGCTCTTGATAATCTAATGCTGTTAGGACCAAATGGCACTTCTTGCCCCAGGCAACAATTAACCCGTCATCCGCTATGGTGACTAGGCTTATTTTTAGTTATTACCGTCTTTACTATTATTATAGTTTTTACCGATTGTCAAGTAAAACCTTTACTGGAGTTTCCCGAATTTATAGTGAACTCCTTTATTTCATGACGAAATAGGCTCCCGCAGTGGGGACCCGTCGAGGGTGAGCAGGAGAGGGAAAGCCAGCCCTTTAGAGGCTGGAAGGGGCAAGGATTCCCCGCCTGCGAGCCCCGAAAGGGTCAGTGCGGAAGCACTGAGCAAAGGGATAAAGGGGTTCACTTAAATAACGCCAGGTTAACTAATGACATCAGGATGTTACAAAAATACTTCGCCAGAAATTCGGGAAACTCCTGAAACCTTTGCTTTCCCATTGGAATCTGCTACCACATCAGAATGATATAAAATGACCTGGGGACTATAGACCGAGAGCGTTAGAAGTTGTCAAGGCGTTCTCTGACTTCCAGGCAGGATGCTATGGGACGGGGCAACGACTGTTTACTTCCGAAAACGGTGGGGGCACTGTGTTCTAATGCTGAACCTGCAGGGAACTGGGGTATACAGGAAGAGTGATGGTAAAAGTTGTACCAGAACCTACCTTGCTTTGCACCTTAAGATCACCTCCATGATCTTTTATAAAGCCATAACAAACAGACAGGCCAAGGCCAGCATCCTTCACACTATCCTTGGTCGTAAAAAAGGCATCAAAAATCTTGTTGAGATTTTCTTCCTCGACGCCAATCCCGGTATCGGATATGTCTATCTGGACGTTATCTCTATCGGGTTTGGTTGTCACAGTTAGGGTCCCGCCTTCTGGCATAGCATCTTTGGCGTTCGCTATTATATTGAGAAAAACTTGCCGAAGTTGATTCTTTGATGCATAAATCTCAGCCAAGCCCTCTGCAAAAGAGGAATAAATTCGGATGCTGTGTTCCCGAAATTGCTTCTCATGCAGAAGCAGGATCTCGTCAAGGATCGTATTGACATCTGTAGGCTGCCTTTCTTCTTGGTCAGGCTTCGAAAAAGAGAGCATCTTACGGAGCATTTCGGTCAGCCTCACCGTCTCGGAAAGGGCCATCTCCAAGATCTTCCGCCTCTTATTCTGGGGAGAAATCTCGGTTTTCATCAATTCTAAGGTGTTCATAATCCCATAAAGTGGATTGTTTAACTCATGGGCAATCTGAGAAGTTAGACGTCCCATGGCCGCCAGCTTTTCTGAGTGCAATAATTGCTCCTGTGCACGCCTCAGCTTTCGTTCCATCTCCAGACGTTCTTCCAGGTCCACGAATACTCCCACAGAAGCGAGCTCATTTCCCTCTGCGTCGTACATGATGGCCGCGGAAAGATTCCCCTCAACGATACCGCCGTCTTGTCTCACGTATCTTATTGGGTATGATCTCAACCTGCCCACCTCGCCATACTGTTGACTCCGCAACATTTTCATCACCTGTCTTGCCATTCCTGGCGGATAAACCTTCTCGATGCTCATCTTTCCTATTACATCCTTTGCCCTGTATCCGAGGGTTTCTTCGGCTGCCTTGTTCCAGATGATAATATTTCCCTGTAAGTCCGCTGCCATTATGGGATTGGGCGAACTCTGAATAACCTTGTTCAGAAAACTGTGTGCTTCCTTGATTTCCTTCTCCATCTTCTTTCGTTGTGATTGATCTAGGTTGATCCCTTCATACCACAAGACATTTCCCTCGGCATCGTACCGTACGTGACCTGTGAGAAGGACTGAGATAATTTCCCCATCCTTTCGCTTAAAATCGACCTCGTAATCGATCACGTGGCCATCCCGCTCAATCAGTTCCTGAAATTTTCGACGATCCTCGGGCCTCACGTACAAATCTTTGCTGATATCGATCTCAAGAAACTCCTCCTTACTATCGTAACCCAACATATCCAGAAGGGCCTGGTTGGCATCTATAAATTTCCCTTCTTTACTACTGATAAACACACCAGAGCGCACGTGATCAAACAAACTCTTGTAATCCTCTTTCGAAGCCCTCAGCTTTTCTTCCCGCTGTTTCCGCTGAGTAATGTCTCGGTATAAAGTAAGCTTCGACACTGTTCCATCCCAGTTTCGCAATGGCAATTCAATCACACTAAATGTCTTATCAACGCTCGGAACGTGAACTTCTCGGCGAACTGTCTCTCCTGCCACTACCTCTTTCGCCCTACACCAAGGGCACGTCTCTTCAGAACGATTTATCACCTGGTAACATTTCTTTCCTACCCCTTCTCCAAAGTCTGCAATCATAGTCTTATTCATGAATTCCACAGTATAGTCCTGATTTACAATATAGACACCGTCCTCCATGGCTTCAAAGAGCGTCTTACCATCCTCCATGGCTTCAAGGATGGAGGTCAATCTCTCAATGTCTCTATCCGTCTGCGTCATGCTCCACCTCCCTTGATGGTCGTATCACGAAACCCTTCGAAAGTACACAAAGATCCACCGATAAAGAGAATCACTTTCCTCCGTGATAGGGAAGAAGAAATAATCTCCGCGATCCAACGTAATACATAGCTAGAGAAACGCTAGGCTGCCCTGAAACGTTCCAGAAAGTATAAGCTATCCAATACCACCGATACACGAAGCTGTCAATTTAATTTATGGGACGAGTTTCCCGAATTTGGAGTGAACTCCTTTGTCTCTTGGCGAAATTTGCTGGACCAGTGGGGTCCCACCTGCCTGTGCGTTGCCTGTCTGCCGTGCTGGCACAGGCAGGCACGCAGACAGGTCGAGGGTGAGCAGAGAGGGGAAAGCCAGCCCTTCAGAGGCTAGAAGGGGAAAGTATTCCCCACCTGCGAGCCCCGAAAGGGTCACTGCGGAAGGAGTGAGCGAAGGGATAAAGGGGTTCACTTAAATAATGCCAGATGAGTAATGAAATCATGGTGTTCCGAAAATACTTCGCCAGAAACTCGGGAACTCCTGAATTTATGGGACCCTCCATGCCGAGTCGTAATAAGGCCTTCCATACTCCCCGATTGTATGATATCATAAATACCTTTGAAAAGGAGAAAAGTGGCTATGAAAAGGTTCCATTATGCCTGGGCGATCGTATTGGCCTGTTTCTTATGTTGCTTCAGTTATGGGGTCTTCTATAGCTTCGGCGTCTTCTTCAAACACCTCCAGGCGGAATTCGGCTGGAGTAGAGGACTAACCTCTACGATCCATTCCCTGCACTGGATCTTCTTCCCGATCTCCAGCTTAATCGTAGGCTGGCTCAGCGATAAATATGGCCCAAAACTACCCCTTATAGGCGGGGCAACCCTTTTAAGTCTGGGAACGGTACTCCTCAGCCGAGTTCAGAGTCCATCACAATTCTACATCTTCTATGCCCTGGCTTCCCTGGGCTCAGGCGTAATCTGGTCTTTACCTACGGCCACAGTTCAGCGCTGGTTTGTAAAAAGGCGGGGGTTGGCTTTGGGGATTGTAGCGAGCGGGGTAGGTGTGAGCTATACCGTCTCCCCCCTGAGTAGTTTCCTTATATCCGGTTTTGGCTGGAGAACCGCCTATCTCATTTTGGGCTCGGGAACATGGCTGATACTCGCCTTTGCCAGCTGGGTCATTGCCGCCAGCCCCGAGAAAAAGGGACTGAAACCATATGGCAGCGAGGGGGAAACCTCTTTACCCACGAATTCAAGCCCGGAGGGATGGGAGGCTAAGGAGGCCGTGAGGACTTTCACCCTCTGGCAGATATGTGCTATGTATGTTTGTCATCTTTTTGCTGTGACGGTCATCGTTGTACACCTCGTAAATTTTGCCACAGACCTTGGGATAATAGAGGTCCACGCAGCAACAGCCTGGTTTACGGTTGGTCTCTTCAGTATTCCAGGCAGGGTTTTTGGAGGGTATATGGGGGAACGGATCGGCTATAGGAGGGGATTCGCTCTCTGCTGTCTCGCCAACACACTCCTACTCCTTTTGCTTCCGGGAGTGAACAGCCTCTGGATGCTTTTCCTCTTTGTGCCCTTTTATGGTCTCTTTTACGGAGGGCAGACCCCTATGCTCCCTGGGCTTTTCGCAGATTACTTTGGACTCAAACCCCTATCCACACTTGTAGGGCTCCAGTTATTCACCGGAATGTTGGGGGGGGCTACGGGTCCCCTCTTCGCTGGCTTTATATTCGATACATTTCAGAATTATAGTATAGCATTTATCGCTGCGTCCTTTTTTTGGGCTCTAAGTGCGTTATTAGCCATCTTTTTGAAAAAACCAAGAAAACGACAAGGAGCCAAAGTGAAATTTTGACAGAATTGAGTTTTTACTTGACACAGTAATCCCAAAGTAACTATTCTTCGGACGAAAACACATCGTCGAGAACCAGTCATAGTTCACCTGTCAAACCTTTTTGGAGAGGAGGTACCGGATTCAATGGATTTTAGATTTAGCGAAAAAGAACAAAAGTTAAGACAGGAGGTTCGTCAGTTTGCAAGAGAGGAGTTGCCGCCCGGATGGCTGTCAACAATGTTGGAGGAGGAAAGCGAGGACGAGATTTGGGAATTTGCCATGTTCATCGCCAAGAAACTCGC
>JBDRGH010000586.1:0-3957 GCA_043818015.1 Pseudomonadota bacterium | reverse complement strand
CTCTGAAAGGCAGAGCTTTACCAGTCTGGGGGGTTATAAAACAGGCATTGTCTCCCAGAGCGTACACTTTGGCGTACCCCGATACCTGAAGGAATTCGTTCACTTTGACCCGACCCCGTTCGTCCTTTTCTGCCGGCAGCTCTGCTACAAGAGGGTTGGCAACTACACCGGTCACCCAGACCATGGTGCGGGTAAAGATAGTCCTTTTGCCTGTTATTTCAATGGTTTTTTCTGATACTGTCGTCACGCGAGAGTCGAGGAGCACTTCTACCCCCTGGGATTTGAGATACGCCAGGGCTGTAGCGGCTAACCGTTCCTCCATCTCTTCCATAATGCGCGATCCTTCCTCTATCAGGATGATTTTGATGAGCGCCGGGTTGATACGACGATATCCCTTAACGAGGGAACCACGCACAAAATCGTCGATCTCCGCTGCTAACTGCACGCCGGTGTAACCGCCGCCAACTACAACAAAGGTTAAAAGGTGACTCTGTTCGTCAGTCCTTGGCTCCACGTCGGCCTGCTCAAACATGCGGATGATATGATTGCGGAGCACTAACCCATCGAAGAGGGCTTTCAATTCAAATACATTGTTCTCAAATGAGGGTAGCGCTCGCGTATCCGTGATGCTACCTAGAGCCAGAACCAGGTAGTGATAGTCAAGGATTCCACTGTCTGTCGCTATTTTTTTGCCCTGAAGGTCTATGGAACGAATTTCCCTCTGATGAAAGTTGAAGCGGGGCCGTCTCTTCAAACGACGAATAGGATAGGCGATATGTCGGGTTTCCACTGCACCGCACGCGACCTTGTGAAGTAGAGGGGTGAAGAGGAAGAAGTTCTCATTGCTGACCAACACTACGGCATAGTTTTTGTCCCTTTTCATGAACTTCTGCATATGGAGAGCGGTGTAGAAACCCCCAAAGCCGCATCCCAATATAAGAATGTTCTTTTTTTGCTCTGACTCTAGGTCTGATGCTACACAGGTAAAGGTCTCTTCAGGCCGGTGCAACAGAAGGCGTATCTTTTGCACGAACATAGCCCAGCCAAAGCGCACCAGGGCCATCGGGTTTAATGTCATGGCCATAATGCGGGTGTAAGGGTCGGAGCCAGTAAATATCCCCCAGACAACCTGATTAAACGGACGTCGTGTGGGAGGCCGGGACCACTCTGAGGCTACCAGTCTGCTGTGGGCAAGATAAAAGGTTTCGGAATTCTTTGTGTGGTAATGGATGTCGAATAGCAGATGTCCACGACGGTTGTCCCGGTGTATAATGCGCCCTAAGGGACCATAGTGATCGGCAAACGCTTTTCTGGAAATGCCCTTGTGGACGGCAGTATCCGCTGCACATCGCGCAGTGCGGAGCGCAGAGCCTATACCGTCCTTGTAGAGGCGTGAGACATAAGCATCCCCTATCGCTACAAAGCCATCCGCGTAGGGATTCTCTGCTGGACCTACATTAATCTTCGGTTTGCAGCCGCAGACGAGCTTGTAATCAGGAGGCAAGAAGCACCGGACTAGCTCGTTGTTCAGGAACTCTCTTAGATCAGGGACAGTTCCCTTAGTACCCAAAAGCGAGACGTTTATGCACTCTCCTTTGGGAACCAACATGCCAAACATGAGCGGGGTTTTCGGGAAGAGGAAGACATGCCCGACGGAGCCGGTAATCTTCTCCACTGCCTCGGTTCCAACATGGATTTCCGCCGCTACCATGCTTTGAATCTTGGGGGGGACATAATCCCAACCTGCAATGGGAAATCTTTTGGCGGTAACCCCGACAGCGAGTACTATCAGATCATAGGGTGCGTTTTCACCACCCACGGCTAAAGAAAGACGGGGGCTCACTTCGATGCTATCCACGATCCCGTGCACTACGTTTGCCCCTCGATCCTGTGCTCGCCCCAGGAGAAAGTCATCGAAACTTATTCCCTCTCCTACGCTGATGTCGGCAGGGCCACCGCCCCGAAAGACACTGAATATTTGAGTTTCGGGGCCAAGGTTTGGTATGTCCATGATACCGAAAGGGCTATGGACTCGGTAGGCGCTGATGCGGGTTTGAATTATAGATTCTGGTAACTCCAGTTGTAATTCGGTCAGATCGTGCAGTAACTGGGATGAGAGAACACCGGCACAGTGATTACAGCCCGGGGGACCTCTTCTGGTAAAAGACTTCCTTTCGTAAATGTCGATCTCCGGGCAAATACCGAGTTCTCGGGCGTACTTCGAGAGATAGAGGGAAAAAAAACTCCCTGCCGGACCACCTCCGACGATGGCAACTCGTGAGCCATCTCTCAATTTTAGGGGTTGGTTCTGCATTGCCTGCCCCAACGAGAGTTTCCTCCAGACCCCCTGCAACAGACGGAGGGAGCCACGGGACTAACCAGATACACCGCAGTTGGCGAACGTTTAACTATTTGTCGGATTTCTTTTTATGGCAGACAGTACAGGTGACTTTGGCCTTCTCGTTACCTGCCTTTTTCTGTTCCCGGTGGCAATCTCTACAAGTCTTATGGAAGACATCCTGGGCCTTTTTGCCCTTTCCTTTCGGGTCACCGGCCTTGGTATGGCAATCCGTGCATTTCGGTGCCTTTTCCCCTTCCTTATAATCATGATGGCATTTCTTACAATCCCCCTTGAGGATCTCATCCTGGTGTTTATCATGAGGAAATTGTGCAGGGTGATATTTTTCCGATGCCACGCCAATGGAAATCTTTGCAGGACCCTTGTCAACCACCGATAACCCCAGGCTTACAAGGCCGAACGAGACTCCAACTATGACCAAGACTACCAATAATGCTTTAGACTTTTTCAAGGCAGCCCTCCTTTTTTGAGATACAAAGGGTCCCCAATGTGACCCTCTTATTTTCATTTACCTGGAACTTGCTCCTTCCGCCTCTTCCATCTCTTACAGCTATCTTCCAGAAGGGCAAACAGGATAGCGGACATATGTCACAGATTAACTTTTCCTAGTCAGTTACCTCACTGGCATCTGCCCAAGGAGGCAAAATCTTTGCGAGGACATACAGGATTATAAGGGGTAGAATGAGCAATCCGATGGATATTAAAATCCCCTCGAGTCCAAATAATTCCATCTTGTATACGGTTAATCCCCGCAGACTCTTTGAGAAAAGCTGTCCGCCTATAACAACATTCCACCGTGTGCTGAAAATTCCTATGAGCGTAAGAATGGCGGCACAAAAACAAACAAGTCTTCGTAATTCATTCGGCCAATTTGAAAAAAGCGCAAAAGCCAACAAACCCATAGGAATTAAAGTGCCCAGCAGGAACTGGACCACAATAAGACTCACGGAGAGCCTGGTGGATATCAGTACCGAAAGTATCTTGATCGACTCCTCGGATTCATACAGGCGATGGATGAAGTCTAAAGACTCGAGGGATAGGTCGATGATTATAGCATAGAAGAGAAACTCAGCGAGTCTCTTTAAACATAAATCATCAATTCCTTTTCTTCGTACTAGGCTGGTTATTACGTACAGCACTAGCATTAATGCGAGACCCGAAACTATCGCTGAGAATAAAAATACAATAGGCGTCAAAACACTGCTCCACCATGGATTTGCCTTTATGGAACCGAAAATAAAACCCACATAGCCGTGTAACAGGAATGCAGATGGAATACCGATGATCGTAATCGCTGTTCCTGCCTTCTCGTCAAATCGGATCGATTCTTCCGAGAGGTCTGTTGACCCCAAGCTCAATATTCTATAGAACAAACGTTTAAAACCGGTCCCCTCATTAGCTGTCAAGATCATGTCTTTGCGATAATCAAACCAGATTTCCAGGATCAAGACGACCATCAGGTACCACATATAGACAAAGCCGAAGACGGCCATCGCCGAATGTAAGTTGGGAGTCAAAAACATCTCGAATGACCGTTCCGGATGCCCCAGATGTAGCACGAGCGGCAAAGGGGCGACGAAGAGGAATGCCAAGGCTGC
>JBDRGH010000585.1:0-10434 GCA_043818015.1 Pseudomonadota bacterium | reverse complement strand
CATAACTACACCTCCATGAAGTACTATCCCTTGGTAACATGAAATCTGAGTCAACGATCCTTTTTAATCCAACTTTCGGTAACATTTAATTTGAGTCAATTCGATACGCCCAAAATCCCTTGACAAAACAGGAGCAAGTCTGTATACTTCCTTTGTTTTAAATAAAGGGGGGAGCCCGTATTTGGCTAGGAAGGTAAGGGTATCGAAGAAGAAAATCCCAAGGGGAGCCGATGAATTCGTCTCCACGTCAACCAGGGTGTTCAACTACGTTGCCCAAAACCAAAGGAATGTTCTACTATTAGGTGTAGCGGTATTGGTGGCGGCCCTGCTCTTTGCGGGATGGCGGTTTCATTCTCAAAGGACAGAGAAACAGGCTTCAAACCTTTACTATGAAGCCATTCGATATTATCATGGGGATAATAATACTGAAAGTTCGGTCACCGATGACAAAGAGAGGTGCAAGCTAGCACTGGGTAAACTTCAAGAGGTAATTGGAAAGTATCCCCGCACGGGCGTTGCGACCCTAGCCCTTCTTTATTCAGGGCATACGTATTATAAACTAAAACAATTTGATGAATCGATTGAATTCTATCAAAGCTTTCTCAAGAAAACCTCGTTCGACAATCCCTTGAAGATCTTTGCTTTTGACGGATTGGGCTATGGATACGAAGCCAAGGGAGATTATCGCAATGCCTTGATATACTTCAGTAAACTAATCGATGGAGATGAAAACCCTCTCAGCAGACTGGGGCATTTCAGTGTAGGCAGGTGTTACGAGAAACTGGGCGAGAAGGATAAGGCCCTTCAAACTTACCAAAAGGTTCTCACCATGTATCCCGACTCAGGTTTTGATGCTTTGGCACGGGAAAAGATCAGTATTTTGAAAAGATAATTCCCCGATTGAGTATCTTCACCGATACCATGAACGGGAGGGTGTATTGCAGCACCGACCGCAAGATCGAATTTCAACAGGTGGATTATGAGAGAGATACTATCCGGTAATGAGGCGATAGCACGAGGTGCCTATGAGTGTGGGGTTGCCGTTGCAACTGGTTATCCTGGAACTCCTAGCACTGAGATTCTGGAAAGCATAGTACGATATAAAGGGATCTATGCTGAATGGGCACCCAATGAAAAAGTAGCCTTAGAGGTAGCGGCTGGAGCCAGTTTTGGAGGTGCCAGGGCGCTCGTCGCTATGAAGCACGTTGGCGTCAACATAGCTGCAGATCCTCTTTTTACCCTTTCTTACACTGGTGTTACGGGTGGGTTGGTGGTTATCACTGCAGATGATCCCGAACTGCACAGTTCACAAAATGAACAGGATAACAGGAACTATGCCAAGTTTGCAAAGATTCCGATGCTTGAACCGAGTGACAGTCAAGAGGCAAAGGAATTTGTAAAGATAGCATTTGAGATAAGTGAAAAATATGACACCCCTGTGTTTGTCAGGACAACCACCAGGATCTCCCATTCAAAATCAATCGTCGATACCCGTAAACCTCAAAAGGCTCCCATACCCGTCGAGCTAGTTAAGAATCCAACAAAGCTTGTGATGTTACCGGCCAATGCGCGAAAAAGACACCCCATCGTCGAAGAGAGACTGCGGCGCCTCAAGGTCTTCGCAGAGGAGTTTTCAGAGAATAGGGTTGAAATCAACAATAGTACGCGTTTCGGAATTATTACCAGCGGGGCATCGTATCAGTACGCGAAAGAAGTATTCCCAGATTATTCCTATCTGAAACTGGGTCTCTGTTACCCTCTCCCGGAAAAGATGATTCGAGAGTTTGCCAGTAAAGTGGACAAACTCTATGTAGTTGAGGAACTGGATCCGTATTTGGAGGAACAGATCAAGGCTATGGGAATAGAGGTGATAGGTAAGGACAAATTTCCCATATGTGGTGAATTTAATCCTTCAATCGTTGAAGAGGCTATTTCTCCTTCTCCTACGCTCAAAAGAAAGGAAGAGGTTTCACTAAAGCTTCCTCCAAGACCACCGAACATGTGCCCTGGATGTGGTTATCGAGGAATCTTCTACGTGTTGAACAAACTCAAACTCTTTGTGACGGGAGATATTGGATGCTATACCCTCGGTTTCTTACCACCCTTATCGGCTATTGACACCTGCGTGTCCATGGGTGGTAGTATTGGACATGCCATGGGGTTAGACAAAGCATTAGGAGATGAAGCGAGGGGTAAAGTTGTCGCTGTTATAGGGGATTCCACATTCTTACACTCAGGTATAACAAGCCTAATGGATATAGTCTATAACAAGGGGTCATGCACGGTGATCATTCTCGACAACCAGACTACGGCGATGACAGGGAGGCAAGAACATCCAGGTACGGGTCGCACCCTTAGAGGTGAGCGGACTAAAAAGGTAGATTTGCCTAAACTCTGCAAAGGATTGGGAGTGGACCATGTTCGAACCCTTGATCCCTTGGACCTTAAAGCTGTCGAAGAGGCGGTAAGAGAGGAAATTGATCGTGATGAAGCATCGGTAATTATCTCCCAGGCTCCCTGTATCCTCTTGAAAGTGGAGGGCGCAAGGCCTTCAAAGCCCTTGGTTGTTCTTGGTGAAAAATGCAACGGGTGTATGGTCTGTATCAAATTGGGTTGTCCTGCTATCGAATGGAAAAGCATTAAAGATTCTTCTAAAGAAATTGCTGTAACATCTGGCAAAAAAAAGAAAAAAGGCATTGCAGTTATCGATACGATGCTTTGCAGCGGTTGTGGATTATGTCGGCAGCTCTGTAAATTCGAGGCGATTGGAGAGGTTGATGCGTAACAGTACTACTAACATTCTGCTGGTTGGGGTAGGAGGGCAGGGAATCATCCTTGGGAGTGAAATATTGACCTACGCCCTTATGAGTGCTGGATATGACGTAAAAAAGAGTGAAGTGCACGGGATGTCGCAACGGGGAGGGAGTGTTAATACCCATGTGAGATTTGGCAAGAAGGTTTACTCTCCTATAATTAAGGAGGGAGAAGTCGATATCCTATTCGCCTTTGAGAAGTTAGAAGCCCTCCGATACATAGGATTCTTAAAACAAGATGCTCAGGTCATCTTGAACGACCATGCTATTAACCCCCCGTCGGTATCGCTGGGTGTCGACGAGTACCCCAAGGATATACCCAAGATTATTAAAAAGAGATTCCCAAATCTTCACTTAGTAAATGGATTGGATTTAGCCCTCAAGATCGGTAATCCGAAGACAGTAAATACTGGACTTCTAGGGGTACTATCGAGATATATCGACATGGATGAGGGGCTCTGGATAGATGCCATATCGAAGGTCTTCCCTGAGAAGTTCGTTAGCATTAATATTGAGGCCTTTCGACTGGGCAGAAGAGAAGGTTAGAGGTGCAAAGGGCTCGTATCTACCGTATAGTCTTTTTCACAATCTTATCACTTTCTTTTAGCTATCCAATTTCAGCGGAAGAATCGGGATCAGAAGGCCAAAGCAAGGCTATGATAGTAGACGAAGTGTCTCAGTTTAACCTTGCCAGGCAGTTCTTTGACGACGGAGATTACTACAGAGCTATTACGGAGTACAAGAGGTTTATCTATTATTTCCCGGAGAGCAGCCTGCTGGAGATGGCATATTTTAAGATAGGCGAGGCCTACTTCAAGGGAAAGAAGTGGAAACAGGCCATCCACGCCTTCGAACGGTTGAGAAAAGAGTTTCCCCGGGGTATGTTAACCGATAGATCGTATTACCTGAGTGGCATGGCTTCCTTTTACGAAAACGATTACGATTCTTCGAGGAGACAATTCAGGAATCTCATAAGTTCATTTCCCGAGAGTGAACTTCTCGACGATGCGGAGCTACAGATAGCGATGAGCTATGTAGAGGAAGAAAAATGGCTGGCCGCTTCGGAGAGTTTCAGAGCAATAAGTGAGGAGAGCGAGCTGTACCCTTTTGCTCAAAACTTCACCTCAGGTCTCGAAGAGATCGATAAACTCCCTCTAAAATCGCCTGGTTTGGCTGGGACTCTTGCGGCTGCTGTTCCCGGCAGCGGCCATTTTTACACGGGGCGCAAGAGAGATGGTACGGTTGCCTTCTTGCTAAATACCGCCTTTATCTGGGGTGCCGTGGAATCATATGATAATGAGAACTATGCGCTTGCGGGGATTTTGACATTCTTCGAATTGGGCTGGTATTTCGGTAACATATATAGTGCTGTAAGTAGTGCCCACAAATACAATAAACGGCTGAAGGATGACTATATCAAAGGCCTCAAGGAGAAGAAGGGCTTTTCTCTTGGGATTAATCCAGTCGGTAGGTCATACTATCTGACGTTGAATTTTCATTTTTGAATCGAAGCGGAGCTGCTTCTCATGAGCAGACCTATTATATATGTATTTCTCCTTTTTCTGATTCTTATTTACGCAGAATTGCCTACTTTTGCCGGAGTGGATCCTTTCCGTGGACCATGGGGAGAGGCATCTTTTGTGGAAAGAGACTTAAACAACCAGGCAATCAGCGAGAGGGTAGGGGACGAGTCTACACTTAGCCGGGTCCTCATAAGAGGGATTAAATTCTTCCAAGAGGTGATATCCCCTGTAGACGGCGACCGTTGTCCCATGTATCCCACCTGTTCAGAATACGGGAGTCAGGCTATAAGAAAGCATGGGGCTTTCTTAGGTTCTATCATGATCGCAGATAGATTGATACATGAGAGAGATGAGATGAGATACGCTCCCAGGGTAATAGTCCATGGCACGTACAGATACTACGATCCGGTAGAATACAATGACTTCTGGTTTAACAAGAAATAGAGGGATAGGTCTATTCTATCCTTGCGGTGAAAAACCAGTTTGCGCCCCTTTCGACACCCTCGAAGGGTATACCTGTGAATTTGTTTTCGGAGCAAGCTTTTGGATGGATCAATGAATCAACGCTGACATAAGAAGGGATACGCTAGCTGATGCCCCCATTGATAAAAGGAGACCGTCATGATCTGGGATAAAGAATTTGAGACACTGCCGAGGGAAGCTCTGGAAGCCTTACAATTAAAGAGACTGCAGGAGGTAGTGAAAAGGGTATATGCCAATGTCCCCTTCTATAAAAGGGTTTTTGACGAAAAGGGAGTGAGCCCTGAAGATATCAAGTCCTTGGATGACTTGAAAAGATTGCCGCATACGACCAAACAAGACCTTCGAGACAATTATCCTTATGGTCTATTTGCAGTGCCCTTAGAGGGGGTCGTTAGAATTCATGCCTCTTCAGGGACTACGGGGAAGATGACCGTGGTTGGGTATACCAAAAAGGACATAGAAACCTGGGCGGAACTGATGGCAAGGGCACTGACTGCTGCAGGGGCGACAAGAGGTGACATCATCCACAATGCTTATGGATATGGTCTGTTTACGGGAGGGCTTGGATTACACTATGGTGCTGAAAGGCTGGGTGCATCGGTAATCCCTATGTCTGGTGGTAATTCCAAGAAGCAAATTATGATAATGGAGGACTTTGGCTCCACAATACTGACGTCCACTCCCTCGTATGCCTTATCCCTAGCTGAAACGGCGGAGGAGATGGGATTAGATTTCAAGAATCTCAGACTGAAAGCGGGTCTTTTCGGTGCGGAACCGTGGTCAGAGCAAATGCGAGAAGAGATAGAGAAGAAGCTCAACTTGAATGCCATCGATCTATATGGCCTAAGCGAAATAATAGGCCCCGGTGTAAGTGTGGAGTGCGAAGAAGCAAAAAAAGGTTTACACATATTTGAAGATCACTTCATCGCCGAGGTCATAGATCCTGAAACATGCGAACCTCTCCCTTATGGTGAAAGAGGGGAGCTCGTATTCACCACCTTAACCAAAGAGGCATTCCCTGTGATAAGATATCGAACCCGGGATATCTCCGTCCTGCGTCCCGAGCCGTGTATATGCGGAAGGACGTTTGTCAGGATGGAACGGGTGAGTGGTAGATCGGATGACATGTTGATCATCAGAGGAGTGAATGTCTTCCCGTCTCAAATAGAGAGCATCTTGATGAGCGCTGAAGGTATCGAGCCTCACTATTTGATAATTGTGGATAGAAAAGGTTCCATGGATACCATTGAAGTCCAGGTTGAAGTCAATGAAAGGGTTTTCTCGGACGAGATAAAGAACTTGCAGGCTCTGGGGAAAGGAATCGAAAAGGACATTAAAGACCTCCTAGGTATCTCTACGGTGGTGAAACTCGTTGAACCAAAGACCATTCAACGAAGTGAAGGTAAGGCTCAGCGGGTAATAGACAGGAGAAGAATCTAAACGAGAGAAGGAGTCAAAGAATGAAGATAGATCAAATATCGGTATTCTTGGAGAACAAGTCGGGAAGGCTGGCAAAGGTTACCAGGGTACTGGGTGAAGCAGGAATAAATATCAGGGCGCTTTCCCTTGCCGATACATCTGACTTCGGAATCTTACGACTAATCGTGAATGACTCTCAAAGAGCGAGAGAGGTACTGAAAGAGAGCGGATTTACGGTCGGGAAGACAGAGGTCGTTGCAGTGGAGGTGGAAGATAAACCAGGGGGACTGGCGAATATTCTGAAGGTATTATCGGATCAAGATATCAACGTTGAATATATGTATGCCTTTGTTGAACGGAGCGGGGAAAACGCCATAATCATTTGCAGGTTTGACGAAACTGATAAGGCTATCAGGGTACTACAAGAAAATAACATAACCGTTCTGAAAGGGGAGAAACTATATCATCTGTAAAAGGGAAGGGGGGTGAGACGCGGGCTCGAAAGCTTAGTGGTAATAACCAGGCAGTTACGATATTTTGAGGTCTATAGTTTAATTATCAAAAAACGGAGGTAAATATGGCTAAAAGAAACTTGTCTATTTTGGGAGGAGTGTTGTTGTTATGTCTTTCCCTGCTCGTTACTAGCTGTGCAAAGAAGGAAGAGGCAAAAGAGCCCTATAAGGTAGGCTGCATCTTTTCAATCACCGGCCCTGCAAGTTGGCTCGGCGAACCTGAACGAAGAACCGCTGTATGGGTGGAAGAGACAGTCAATGCTGCCGGAGGAATTAACGGCCATCCTTTGAAACTCTTGATTGAGGATACGAAAGGAGATCCTACTGCAGCTGTTTTGGCCGCTAAGAAACTGCTAAAAGAAGGGGTGTTGGCTATTGTGGGCCCCTCCAGGAGTGGGAGCAGCATGGCTGTCGTCCCGATAATGGAAGAGGCAGAGCAAATACTCGTATCCTGTGCAGCTGCAGAGGCTATAGTTCATGATCCAAACACTGATAAGGAAAGAAAGTGGATCTTTAAGACTCCTCAAAAAGACAGCCATGTGGTACAGAAGATCCTCGGACATATGAAAGAAAAAGGGATCAGTAAGATCGCCATCATCACAGGTACAACTGGCTTTGGTGCCCTGGGACGAGAACAACTGAAAAAGTATGCTCCTGAGTTTAACATCGAGATCGTTGCTGACGAGACATACGGCCCCAAAGATACTGATATGACGGTTCAGTTAACCAAGATCAAGGGGACGGATGCCCAGGCAATTGTCAACTGGTCTATCGTTCCAGCACAGATAACCGTCATGAAGAATAGGGTACAGCTCAGTATAAAAATACCGCTCTATCAAAGCCATGGGTTTGGCAACGCTAAGTATGCGGCAGCGGCCGGAGAGGCAGCCGAAGGCGTCATATTCCCTTGTGGTCGGGTACTGGTTGCGGATGCCTTACCCGATGATCATCCACAGAAGAAGCTCCTCGCGGAATATAAGGCGGCTTATGAATCGCAGTATAAAGAAGATGTGAGTACCTTTGGAGGACATGCATTGGATGCTCTCAATCTCGTTGTGGCTGCCTTGAAGGCTAGCGGACCTGACAAGGAGAAGATGAGGTCTTTTATCGAGAACACCAAAGGGTTTGTCGGCACGGGTGGCATCTTCAACTTTTCTCCGGATGATCATACCGGCCTCGGACTGGACGCCTTAGAAATGCTTACGGTTAGAAATGGAAAATTCGACCTATATGAAAAATAGGCTGGAGATGCCTCACTGAACCTGAGACTGAGACCATTTTTCTTTTCGAAGGATGGTCTCAGTTTTTTCTTTCCGGAGGTGATAGTGCCCTTTTACAGTCAGATCATACAGTATATCCTCAGTGGGATTACTATAGGCAGTGTTTACGCAATCATAGCGATAGGGTTCAACATCATCTATAATTCAACCTCAATCATAAAT
This sequence comes from Pseudomonadota bacterium, assembly GCA_043818015.1. Classification (GTDB taxonomy): domain Bacteria; phylum Desulfobacterota; class UBA8473; order UBA8473; family UBA8473; genus JBDRGH01. Next base: position 2,242 of record JBDRGH010000585.1, on the reverse strand, counting down.
TTTGCTCAGGGCGAGTTCGTCATGCTCGGTGGACTGGTTATGATCTTCTTCTGCGTGACACTGAAACTCCCCTTGATCTTAGGTTTTCCCCTCACGGTTCTCATTCTAACCCTGGTCGGCATCATCATGGAGCGATTTGCCATCTCCCCTATCAAGAAACCTACCGTGGTCACCCTGATTATCGTGACGATAGCGGTTTCCATCTTGTCAAAGGGTATAGCCATGTTTCTGTGGGGAAAGGACGCCCATGTTCTACCTCCTTTCTCAGGAGAACGAGGCATAGATTTCATGGGGGCATCGCTCAATCCCCAGTACATGTGGGTCGTGGGGATTGCAGTTGTCGTTGTAGTATTATTATCCCTTTTCTTCAAACATACCATTATTGGAAAGGCTATGACTGCCTGTGCCGTCAATCGGACAGCGGCGAGCCTTATGGGAATCAATGTCAAACGTATGGTTCTCTTCTCCTTTGCCCTCTCGGCCGCAATAGGGGGTATTGTTGGCATCATCATAACACCTATCACCCTCATGGCCTATGACAACGGTGCCATGTTGGGTTTAAAGGGTTTTGGTGCGGCTGTCCTTGGCGGTTTGGGAAATTTTTATGGTGCAATATTCGCGGGAATTCTCTTGGGAGTCATGGAGTCGTTGGGGGCGGGGCTTATCCACTCTGGGTATAAAGATGCTATTGCTCTTTTAGTTCTCTTGCTTGTCCTTTTTGTTAAACCAAGTGGCATCTTCGGGATTGCTGAGATAAGCGAATTTAAGAAATTTTGAGCTCTTGAGCCTTATGGGTAAGAAAAATTCTATCACAATTTCAATCCTTGCTATTGGCGTAATTATCTTTCCTCTTATTGTTACCAACACCTACTATATAAGTACTATGGTCTTTGTAGGCATTCATGGAATTATTGCCATTGGCCTAAGCCTGCTCATGGGATACGCGGGGCAGATCTCAATCGGCCACGCTGCTTTCTTTGGACTTGGCGCTTACTCTTCGGCAGTCCTCACGTCAAAATTTGGGTTTCATCCCTGGGGTGCTTTCTTCATCGGTATCCTTTTGTCCTCCGGGGTGGCTCTGGCTATCGGCATTCCATCACTAAAGTTAAGGGGTCACTATCTAGCCATGGCCACTTTAGGCTTTGGGGAAATTATTTATATCGTATTTAATGAATTAACAGAGCTTACCGGCGGTCCGCCGGGAATTGGAGATATACCAGGGATTTCTCTTGCCGGGTACGCAATTAATACAGACGCAAAGTATTATTTCTTCGTATGGGCTTTTCTGTTTTTGATCCTTATTCTCTCGCTGAACTTGATCCATTCGAGAATAGGAAGGGCTCTTCGATCCATTCATGATAGCGAAGTTGCGGCAAATGCCATGGGTGTTAACACAAGCGGTCTGAAGACTCAAGTTTTTGTGATTAGTGCTGTTTTTGGCTCTATTGCAGGAAGTTTGTATACCCATTACGTAACCTTCGTGAGCCCGAGTTCTTTTAGCCTTTTTTTCTCAATCCTCCTGGTTATGATGGTCGTCATAGGGGGAATGCACAGCATCTGGGGAGCCTTGATTGGTGCCGGTCTTCTAACCATCATGCCAGAGTTCTTACGGGCTTTTAAAGACTTCGACATATTGGTTTATGGTTCGGTTCTCCTTCTGATAATGATTTTTTTGCCAAAGGGACTAGTCGGCGGGTTGGAATACCTATTTAACAGACTCATCAGGTGAGCGGTCCAGCGCATTCAGGACGGTGAGGTGGAATACTCGTACACGGCCCGCCAAATATCCGACTGGATGCAGATGCCAGGATGCACGATGCCGGTGGCCATCGGTGACGCGGCGAACACGCTCGTCAGTCTGGAGATCAAATTCCAGGTACCGGAGATCTTGAAGGCCGAGGATAACGACGAATTGCGCGTCACGGTGCAGGACAACTTGAGCGGGCTGCTAATGCTGCGGATGGTCGCGGCTGGCTACGAGGAGGTGCGTTGATGAGCTGGCTAGAGTCGCCCATTGTCACAAACGCGCTGTTATTGGCGCTGCTGCTGGTGACGCTCTACCGGGCGCCGCTGCAACGGCTAGAACATAAAGTGAAGCGGGGGTGTAAGCGGCTGGGGACCGCCATAAGCACACGGGTTAGATTGTGGCGGGAGCACCGCCGACGGAGGCAATAAACATGCCGGGTTACTACGAAGGCAAAAAGGTTACCTTTCACAGCGCGGCCAGTGCCGACGCCAACGG
>JBDRGH010000584.1:0-13081 GCA_043818015.1 Pseudomonadota bacterium | reverse complement strand
GATGCGACAGCGGACATATGAACTGTCACTGGAATGAAGATCGGACAGGTTTACGATTACAGGGAAAAATGAAGAATCGGGATGTAGTGGTGCGCTTAAATGATGACTTCTACTGCTTCATATCAATGATCAGGAGTATATTGATTATGAAATAAGCTGCATAAAACGACAATATAAAAAATATGCTATTCAATCCTTTTTAAAAACCTTTGAAGGAGTAAAATACAGACTTCAGCAATTCAATGTCTATTTTTGGGTGTCAGCTTGCAGTTGCAATGTTCTGTACTTACGTGGTAATATGCAGAAAACTATATACTAACTTGTTAGACGATATATACATCAATAACCATTCAAAAAGGAGAGAAACATGAACATATACATAGGTAATTTATCCTTCGATGTCACCGAGGATGATTTGAGGCAGGCTTTTGAGTCTTTCGGAAAGGTTGAATCTATCAACATCATAAAAGACAAGTATAGTGGTCAATCAAAAGGATTTGGATTCGCGGAGATGCCCTCTAAAGCTGAAGGGCAGTCTGCAATCGATGGCCTAAATGGCAAAGAGCTAAAAGGAAGAGCGCTTAACGTAAATGAGGCTCGCCCTCGCCCAGAAGGCCGTCCTGGTGGAGGAGGAAGACGAGGGGGCGGTCGTCGTTTCTAATATCGGCATACACAATAGAATCTTAATAAAATATCGTCTAACACATATGAGCAGACCGTTGTCAATGGGCAATAAAAAATTAATGCGATAAAGTCAGGCTTTTCTCCTCTGTTATTTTTAACGAGTAAACGCTCTGACTTAAATTCAGTAAATTAGGGACACATCCCATATTTATCATTTTCGGGGACGGGATGGGGACTTCCTATAAGGAGAGAAAGGAGTCAGCCATCATGGAAGCAAAGAAATCACAGAGCGTGAAGGAAAAGGAGAGCAAGGAAGAGTTCACCACCGGTTCGGGGATACCGGTCAAGAGGATATATACCCCTGAAGATATAGCCGGCTTGGACTACAACAGGGATCTGGGATATTCTGGAGAGGAGCCGTATACACGGGGGATATACCCCACCATGTACAGGGGAAGACCATGGACCATACGACAGTTCAGTGGTCTTGATTCTGCTGAAGCCACGAACAGGAGATATAAGATGTTGTATGAAATGGGCACTACCGGCTTTGCGATAGCTATGGACGACGCGAGCTTGAACGGATTTGATCCTGATTCGCCGGAAGCGGAGTTTGAAGTGGGCGTTGGCGGTGTCAATGTCTTTTCAATGAGGGATATGGAGGAGATGTTTGATGGCCTGCCCATAGATAAGATATCCACAGCAGTAATCCAAATTATAAATACAACCTGTCCCCATACCGCAATGTATCTTGCTATGGCCGAGAACAGGGGAATGGATCTGAGAAAAGTAAATGGAACCAGTGAGGGAGATCCTTGCAGTTATGGTGGCTGTTTCGATCCCGGTGTTTTGCCCGTTCGCCAGGTATTCAGGCTCTGTGGTGATCTAGTGGAATGGTGCGCTACGAATGCACCCAAATGGCACCCGGTAAGCTTTACCTCCTATAACCTTCGAGAGGCGGGAGTAAATGCGTATCAAGAGATAGGCGGTTTAATCGCCTCCGCGGTGGCCATTATTGAGGAGGTATTAAGAAGGGACAGGGGGCTGGGCGTAGATGACTTTGTGCCTCAATTTGCATTCCACCTATCAGCTCACAATGATTTTTTTGAGGAAATAGCCAAGATGAGAGCAACAAGGAGGATGTGGTCGAAGCTAATGACCGATAGATATAAGGCAAAAGATCCACGGACTAAGATGCTTAAATTTCATGTCCAGACAGCCGGTTCCTCTCTTACCTACCAGCAGCCCTTGAACAACGCTGTTCGCGCCGCTTACCAAGCGCTGGCGGCGGTTCTCGGTGGAGTCCAATCTCTTCACGTCTGCTCCTATGATGAAGCCATCTGTACCCCTACGGAAGAGTCGGCGACACTCTCCGTAAGGACTCAACAGATCCTCCAGAATGAGACCAAAGTGACCAATACCATAGATCCGTTAGCAGGTTCCTACTTTGTAGAATCGCTAACCAATGAAGTGGAGAAGAGGGCATGGGATTTCTTCCACAAGATAGAGGAAAGGGGTGGATGGATTAGGGTAATAGAGACAAGATGGCTGCGCGATCAAGTCATAAACGAGGAAGTATGTAACTATGAAGATGAAATAAGAAGAGGAGAGAGGCGGGTGGTGGGTGTCAACTGTCATAAGATGGAGGAGAAGCCGGGAAACATCACCTACTTTCGTCCCGATCCCGAGATCGCTAAGAAGCTGAAGGAAAAAGCGGAAAAACTGAAGAGTGAGCGGGATAGTGTTAAAGTCGAGGAGGCACTGGCTGAACTCCGCGAAGCAGATGAGAAGGGAGAGAACGTAATGCCTGCGATTATGAGAGCAGTTAAGGCCTATGCTACTCTGGAGGAGATAACTGATATAACAATTCGTCGCTACCCGTTTGCGGGACCGAGCAGTTTATTTTACGGCTTGAAAGGAAAGAGGCAATGAGGAGAATTAGGGTTTTGACGGCCAAGCTTGGATTTGATATGCATAACAGGGGCATAATCTTTGTAAACAAGGGATTAAGAGACAGTGGAATGGAGGTAATATATGTTGGCAATCAATTTCCTGAAGTAATAGCGGAAACTGCTTTACAGGAAGATGTCGATGTCATTGGCATAAGTTGTCTAAATTCTGTGACCGGTATAGAACTTATGACAAAGCTGATGAATATACTAAAAGAGAAGCAACTCGATAATAGGCTGATAGTTTTGGGGGGGATCATTATTCCGGATGATGTGCCCAGGCTAAAAGAGATAGGTGTTGCAGAATACTTCCCCCCGGGATCGGATCTGGATTCAATGGTCAATTTTATCAAAGAAAATGTCACAATGGGTTGATGGAAGATGTAGGAAAGGAATTTCAAATTCCTATCGTATTTTAGGTTCTACACATTCCTGCAGAAAACTGGAAGGAGAAGATCATGGAAATTAAAGAATACATTCAGCTAATTCTCCAATGGCTTCTTTCGAGTGGATTAAGGGTTCTGCTCATCGTGATTCTGGCATTAGTGGCCCTGAGGGTATCTCGATTTCTATCCACTAAGATTTTTTCAATATCCAAAAAAGAAAGAGATTCCGAATTCCAGAAACGTGCGGATACTCTTAGCTCTGTTATTCGTTATATTCTGGTTATCGGGATTATTGTTGTTGCGGGTCTCATGGTGATGAGCGAGTTGGGGATTAAGATCGGACCCATTCTGGCCGCTGCCGGAATTGTCGGCTTGGCCGTCGGTTTTGGAGCCCAAAGCCTGGTACAGGATGTCATTAGCGGCTTTTTCATCTTGCTTGAAGACCAGATTCGTGTAGGAGACGTAGTTCAAATTGCCGACAAAAGCGGCTTGGTCGAGAGAGTCAACTTGCGTATGGTGGTCTTGAGGGATCTCGCGGGTAGTGTTCATTATGTTCGGAACGGACAGATTCAGGTGGTCACGAACATGACCAAGGATTACGGGAGATACGTCTTCGACATTGGAGTTGCCTACCGTGAGGATGTCGACACGGTTATTGAAGTGATTAAGCACGTGGATGAGGAATTGCGAAATGACCCGCGATTCAAAGATGACATACTTGAGCCTATCGAGATCCTTGGTCTGGATCGGTTCGCGGATTCCGCGATCATCATCAAGGCCCGAACTAAGACAAAACCCATTAGACAATGGGCTGTGGGTCGCGAGTTTAATAGGTTGCTTAAGAAGAGATTCGATGAGAAAGGTATCGAAATTCCATTTCCTCACCTCACCCTTTACATGGGACAAGACAGACAGGGGCGTTCAGCGCCGCTTAATGTCACCGTGAATAAGAATACCCGACTTTGATCCAGGTGAAAAGAATAGCACGGTATGAACAAGTTCAAGCTAGTAACAGACTTTCTCCCCAGAGGTGATCAGCCACAGGCCATCGAGAAACTGAGCAATGGAGTTGCTGCTGGGGACAAGCACCTGGTCTTATTCGGGGTCACGGGGTCAGGTAAAACCTTTACCATGGCCAATGTAATCAAAAACGTTCAAAAACCCACTCTGGTTATTGCTCATAACAAGACCCTCGCCGCTCAACTCTTCAGCGAATTTAAGGGGCTCTTCCCTGAAAATGCCGTCGAATACTTCGTAAGTTATTACGATTACTATCAACCAGAGGCATACATACCCCAATCGGATACCTACATAGAAAAGGATGCCTCTATAAACGAGAAAATCGACAAGATGAGGCATTCAGCTACGCGGTCTCTCCAGGAGAGAAATGACGTCATAATTGTGGCGAGTGTTTCCTGTATTTATGGTTTGGGATCTCCGGAAACGTACCATGGAATGCTCTTGTCACTGGAAGAGGGCAGTGAGATTCCTCGAGATGAAATCCTCTCTAAGCTCGTAGAAATCCAATACGAAAGAAATGACTTCGATTTCCATAGAGGGACGTTCCGTGTCAAAGGTGATGTGGTAGAGATCTTCCCTGCTTACGAAGAGGACATAGCAATCAGGATCCAGCTCTTTGGTGATCTTGTAGAAGCCATCTTTGAGATTGATCCCCTTCTGGGGAAGAAAATTAGAAAGCTCCACAAGACAACGGTCTATCCGGGGAGTCACTATGTCACGCCGAAAGATACATTAGAGAGGGCGATCGAAGCCATAAAGGAAGAATTAAAGGAACAGATTCTCTTTTTTCGATCGAAGAACAAACTGCTGGAGGCCCAGAGGATAGAGGAGAGGACCAATTTTGCTGTCGAAATGATGGAACAGATAGGTTACTGTACCGGCATAGAAAACTATTCCAGACACCTGGACAGCCGAAAACCTGGAGAACCTCCTTTTACACTGGTAGGCTATTTCCCCAATGACTTTCTGATATTTGTAGACGAAAGCCATGCAACCATCCCCCAGCTTAATGGTATGTATCGCGGAGATAGGTCCAGAAAAGAGACACTCGTAGAATACGGATTTCGTCTTCCGTCAGCTCTGGATAACCGACCTCTTAGTTTCCGCGAATTTGAGCAACGCACAAACCAGGTCATTTACGTCTCTGCCACCCCGGGAGATTACGAATTAAAAAAGGCCAAAGGGAAAATCGTTGAACAGATCATTCGACCCACAGGCCTGACGGATCCGGCAATCACTGTCAAGCCCGCCGAAGGTCAGGTTGATGATCTCCTGCACGAGATTAAAAAAAGGTACGAACGCAATGAAAAGGTCCTCGTCACCACTTTGACCAAAAGGATGGCTGAAGATCTTACAGAATACTACAATGAGCTTGGGGTTAGGGTTAGGTATCTTCACTCTGATATCGATACGTTAGAAAGGGTTAAGATAATCAGCAGCCTGCGCATGAATGAATTCGATGTGCTTATAGGAATAAACTTGCTCAGAGAGGGATTGGACATCCCTGAGGTCTCTCTGGTTGCTATTTTAGATGCGGACAAAGAAGGGTTCCTCCGCTCTGAAAGGTCCCTGATCCAGATGTGTGGCAGGGCTGCCAGAAACATCTTCGGGGAGGTAATAATGTACAGTGATACTATTACTCGGTCTATCGAGACCACGATCCGTGAAACAGGTCGAAGGAGAGAGATTCAGGCAGAGTTTAACAAAAAAAATAACATTACGCCTGAGAGTATAAAAAAGTCCATATCCACCATTTTGACATCAATCTATGAAGCCGACTATTATACCGTTGCTGCTGTCGAGGATACCGAAGAAGAATACATACCTCAAGCTAAGATACAGAGGCTTGTTAAACGTCTCAAAAAAGAGATGAAAAAAGCGGCTAACAAACTTGATTTTGAAAGGGCTGCTGAGTTTAGAGACAGGATCGAAAAGCTGCAAAAGATGGAATTGGGTTTGTCACGTTGAAATGAGTTAGGATACAGACTTGGGTTGCAACTCGAAGACTGTCAGTTGTGGCGCTGTCAAGACACGCGTCTACATCTTATACTTACCAAAGGCTTCGGGGGACATATTTTCTAAAATTTCAGCCCATTGTTCTGATTCCTTGTCCTTCTTACCGGCGGTTGCCTCCTTCAAATCAATCCTCTTAGACTTCTTAATGACCTCTTCGCTAACATAAATGGGGGAATCGGTTCTCAACGCTATAGCGATGGCATCGCTGGGACGAGAATCAATGGCGTGCGTCTTGCCACCCATTTTCAGATGGAGCGTAGCATAAAAGGTATTGTCCTTCAAGTCGTTAACCTCTATCTTGATCACATCAACCTTAAAACTGTCCAATATCTTTTTTAATAAATCATGAGTCATAGGTCGAGGGAGGTGAACCTTTTCAAGCTCAGTAGCTATAGCACTGGCTTCCAACAGTCCAATCCAGATCGGAAGTGCGCTCTTGTCCTCCATGTCCTTAAGGATAATAATGGGCATGTTAGTAAAAGGGTCAACCGTTAATCCCGCTACTCTCATTTCTCTAAACATGTCTACCTCCATTTCGCGCATTAAGAGTCATCTTTCATGCGATACCTAGAAAACTCAAACCACCTCTCCCTCCAAAGAATTGAGGAATGCCCTTCTTATCCGGACGGGCACCGTAGACCCTATCAAATCAAAGGACCCCTCAAAATTAACCACTTTATTTGATCTGGTTCGACCAGTCAAACGCGCTGCGTTAGTCTTACTCTGGCCTTCCACTAATATTTTCTCGTCTTTGCCCTCCAGTGCTCTGTTCTTCGCTAAGGTGCAAAGCTTTTGATAAGCTTGGAGTATCGTTAACCTTTTACCTTTAATCTCTTCATCGATTTTATCGCGCAGATTTGATGCCTTCGTTTCAGTCCGATCCGAATACTTAAAAGAGAATAGGCCATCGAATTGAACTATCCCCATTAGCTCAAGGGTCTCTTCAAAGTCCTCCTCAGTCTCACCGGGAAATCCTACGATAATGTCGGAGGTTATCGCTATGTCCGGGCATACCTTCCTGAGTTCTTCCACCTTTGTAAGATGTTCTTCTGCGGTATATCCCCTATTCATGGCCTTTAGGACTGAGTTAGAGCCGGATTGTACGGGCAGATGAATATGTTCGCATAATTTATCTAACTTCCCGAAGCAAGAGATCAATTCCCCAGATAGGTCTTTGGGATGAGACGTGGTAAACCGTATCCTCTCTATTCCATCGATCTTATTTATCGAACACAACAACTCAGGGAAGGTCATCTCTCGTTCAAGTCCCTTCCCATAGGAATTGACATTTTGCCCCAGCAAGGTTACTTCTCTCGTGCCGCCTTCCGATAGTCTCCTTATCTCCCCCAGTATCTCTCTGCTTGGCCGACTCATCTCCCTTCCTCTTACGTAGGGAACTATGCAATAGGAACAGTAATTATCACACCCCTGCATAATGGTAACAAAGGATTTCATTTGCCCTTCTGAAGCGATGGGACAAGCTGAAAGGGAAGGTACTGAATCATACATAGTTGTCTCAGAGATTCTCTTGCCCGTTCGTTCAACTTCCGAGATTAACTCGGGCAATCTATGGATGTTATGAGTTCCGAATACTATATTCAGATGAGGAACCCTTTGAAGGAGTCTTTCTCCTTCCTGCTGGGCAACACATCCACCAACGCCAATAATAAGTTCAGGGTTTCTATCCTTTAATTTTTTAAGTCGTCCCAGGCTGCTATAAACCTTATGTTCTGCCTTTTCCCGAATACTACAAGTATTTAGTAAAATCATGTCCGCTTTGTTAACATTGTCTGTTGACCCATAATCATGATCCCCCAAGATTCTCCGGATCTTTTCAGAATCATGTTCGTTCATCTGGCAACCAAATGTCTCAATAAGAACAGCTTTTTGCCTCATCAAAACTCTTTGACTTTCTATATCACAGGTATATAGTCGTGTGCTTCGACCGGAGACTTTTTCTCCCCCTTTTTTTCCGTTACCTTAACGATTCTCTTATCCGTTTCTGACAGGCGATAGGCTATCCCGTGCAGCAAATTTCTTGCTGCCGTTGGGTACGATTCGAAAATCTCATCAAGGCTATCCGCAGAAAAGACCTGGACAATACTTTTCCCTACAGACGTTACGGTTGCGGATCTCGGTTGGTTCAGTATGCCGCTCATCTCTCCGAAGAATTCGCCTGGTTTCTCAATTTTACCTATCTGCTTACCCTCCTTCGTCACCAGTAATCCGCCCTCTGTTTCTACAAGCCTAAAGAATTCGTCACCGGTGGTCCCCTCTTCTATTATGGTCTCACCATCTTCATAGACCTTTTCATTGAGATATAGGAAGCCCTCTGAAGTCATATGCTCTTCAGCAATCTGCGTTGTTTGCTCCAGTTGGTTCAGAAGTGAATTGAGAATCTTTTCTGTCAGGTTGGGTCTTGTGTATATGATATCCTTCATCACACCTGTACTATAGGTGGCTATACGCACATCAGTTAGCGCTCGAACGGTTGTCGTATAGGGTCTATGTAGGAAAAAACTCTCAAGACCAAATACGTCCCCTTCTCTTAACACCCGTATATTTTTACCCCTTTGCAGCACCTCCACCGAGCCCAACAGAATTGTGTAAAAGCAGTTTTTTTTCTCTCCCTCGGATATTATAGTCTGCTCGGGTTCGTACATTTTGACATTTACGGCAGAGATATCCTCGGCAGTTGTTCTCTTGCCCTGAGATTTAGGATCTTGAGTCTCCATCTTTTCTCTTCTCCCGTGGTTAAGGCATGCTGCGGAAAGGTTAATGGGTAGACTCTACCACACGTTTGCTGCCTTTTCAAGAACAAACTAGCCAGAAGAACTCTTCCTTACTATCTTAGAGTTACGCTTGGTCTGACCAGGTGGGCTAACCATCCCCCCGGAGATTATCAACTTAAAGGCGTCTTCCACACTCATATCAAGGTTCACGACATCTTTTTCGGGAACCATCAGATAGAATCCGGAGGTCGGATTCGGCGTAGTTGGCAGGAACACATTGAGAACCGTTTTCTTGGTCTTCTCCTGAACCTCTCCCTCGGTAATACCAGTTACAAATGCCATGGCCCATACATCCTTCCTTGGATATTCCACCAGTACAACCCGCTTAAAGTTCTTTGACTCTTGTACAAATATGGCTTCGAGCAGTTGCTTGATAGCGCCGTATATATTTCTAACGAAGGGTATCTTCGATACTATCCACTCACCAATAGGGACTAACTTTCTGCCGAGGAGACTCTGCGTAAGCACCCCGATAATAAATATCAGAAGGACTGTACCTATTAACCCCAGTCCCGGAACATGAAAGGGCAGGTAAGTAGAAGGGTGGAGCTTTAATGGCAAGTAGTTAAGAACCCTGTCCACCATACCGATGAATACCCCAAGGATGTATAGAGTCAGACCAATGGGGATCGTTGCTAACAAACCCGTTATAAAATAGCTTTTTATCCGCGCTTTCATCTCCCGGAACCTTCCAGATCCATCACTCTAGCCCAAAGGTGAATTTATATCTATGAAACTCTGTACCTTATTCAGATAAAAATCTCCGTTGATCGATTCTTCGGGACTCCACCATTCCATCAGAGCAAAGGGTTTGAGTTACACTTACAGATCGGCTGTTCACCCGAAAATATTTAGTCCCTAGAGGGAAAATCTCCTCTTCCGCTACCCACTAGGCTTTCGCCAAAAACCTGAGTTATTCCCTTGTTGCGAGATCGTCGAGGGCAGGAACGATATCTGGTTACGCCAAAAACAAGCTCCGTAATTGCACTGGCCTTTCCACGGAGCAAAAATCACTTTGCCTCCCCATCTTTTGCCCAGGGGTGTTACCCCACTGCAATCATAGTTCTCTGACAGAGTATCTATGAAACGAAACCCTCTATTCTTCACTAACAATCTATTCGCACTTTAACAGAGAGCATGGTCTTTTTCAAGTGAATTAATTGCAAAAATTGCCCATCGGAAGGCTCTTTCCCAGGAACATTTCTCTCTATGAAATGAACGGAAAATTGTGAAATGGCTGGATGTATATGGAAGGCTACTTCTCTACTTCCCTATTATTGAAATCTACAAGAATAATGGTGGGTTTGTGATCCTTTGCCTCCTCTTCCTCAAAGCTTGCATAATTGGCGATGATTATTAAGTCACCAACATTGGCCCTGCGGGCAGCCGCCCCATTAAGGCAAATCGTGCCAGAGTTTCTTTCCCCTTCAAGAGCATACGTTTCAAACCTCTCACCGTTGGAGATGTTATAGATATGAACTGCCTCATAGGGGATTATACCCGCATCTTCCATCAGGACCCCGTCGATGGTAATACTACCCTCGTAATCTAGATTAGCATCAGTAACCCTCACCCGGTGTATCTTGGATTTCAACATGATTCTCCACACTTCGCCACTACCTCCTTTACGAAATGTCTTCCTGCACCCCTTCAAAGGTGAGATTATCGATCAGCCTCGTTCTGCCGACCTTCACCGCCAGTGCCAACACCGCATCTCTATCGATTTTATCGATGTCTTCCAGCGTTTGAGAGTCACATATCTTAACATAATCGATGTCAGTCAAAGTCTCCGACCCGACTATTCTTATCACTTCTCGAATAATGTTCTCGGCCCCTCTCTCGCCCAACTGGAACAAGTCTCTCGCCTTTGAGATTGACCGACTCAAACTGAGGGCTGCTTTATGCTCTTCAGGCGTCAGATAAGCATTTCTCGAACTCATCGCCAGACCATCCTCCTCCCGAACAGTAGAAACACCCACGATCTCCACGTCGAAATTCAGGTCTCTTACCATCTGCCTCACAGTTACCAGCTGTTGAAAATCCTTCTCTCCAAAAAGGGCAATATGTGGCTTAACGATGTTGAATAGCTTTGCAACTACTGTTGTTACACCCCTGAAATGGGTCGGTCTCGAAGCACCACAGAGATTCTTCGTTACCTCTTCCACATTAACATAAGTCTGATAGCCGGCCGGATACATCTCGGAGGCCAAGGGGGTGAAGATTGTGTCGACACCAACTCGTTGTGCCAACCCTTTATCTCTCTCCAAATCCCTGGGATATTTTTCAAGGTCTTCCCCTCTTCCAAACTGAGTCGGATTAACGAATATGCTGATTATTAAGAGACCTGCCCTCTTTCTTCCCTCTTCCATGAGCTCAAGATGGCCCTCATGGAGAAAACCCATAGTGGGAACCAGAGCAATGATCTTACCCCCCGAACGAGCATCCTCTGAAAACTTCTGCATTTCTCTTATACTACTTATTATCTTCATATCTTGCGTAACTGTTTATTGCGCTTTACAGGACTTACCTGTTCCCGGTTTACCTGTAGCGGTTCGGCTCATTGAGAAAACTCATATCTCCGTATCAAGCACGTACGCTACCTGAATGCCTTATCCTTACTTTTTCACGATCCCCAGATCAGTGAAAGCTATGTTCATCACCGGGGAAAGCCGCACTCTTCACCTCAGAGATATAGTCTTTGACAGCCTTTGAGATTATCTCTTCCAAATTCACATATTTTTTCACAAACTTCGGCCGAAAGTCGCCCGACAGCCCCAGTACATCGTTGATTACCAATACCTGGCCATCGCAGTTCACCCCTGCCCCGATGCCTATGGTAGGAATCCTTAGTCTTTCCGTAATCTCTTGAGCGAGTTTACTTGGGATAGCCTCCAGAACAACCGAAAAGGCCCCCGCCCTTTCAACTGCTAGGGCATCGGCCAAGAGTTTTTCTCTCTGCTTCTCCTCTTTCCCCTGAACTCGGTAACCACCCATTCGATGGACCGACTGGGGCGTTAGGCCGATATGGGCCATCACTGGTATGTCTATATCGGCGATGGCCTTGATCGTGTCCTCCATCGTACCCCCACCCTCAAGCTTCACAGCCTCTGCTCCAGTCTCCTTTATCATTCTCCCTGCATTCCTTTTCGCATCCTCTATGCTCGTCTGATACGACATAAACGGCATGTCGATAACGACCATTGAATTCTTTGAGGCCTTGGCAACTGCCTTGGTGTGATGAATCATATCCTCAATAGATACCGGCAGAGTATTGTTCTGCCCCAGAATAACATTGCCTACTGAGTCACCAACTAACAAAATGTCCACTCCACAGGTATCGAGAATCCTGCCAGTAGGGTAATCGTAGGCAGTAAGCATCGTTATCTTTTTCCCCTCGTCCTTCATCCTCTGTAAATCCAAGATAGTTATCTTTCCCATCTGTACCACCTCATCAGAAATGAATAGTGACAAAAACTTGCCTAACCTCCGGCAATAACCCTTAATATGGATATCTGATCCCCATCCTTTACACATACGTCGCCCGCGGAAGGGATACGGACCGGCTCACCATTGAGCAGGATTACAACTCCATCAGGTAGGCCTTTAAAATCTCTTTTGAAAAGATCCATACCTAAACGGTCTTCGATCTTTGAAAAAAAATCTTTCATAGAGATCTCTCCTTTTACGCTTAGGGTAAAGGTCTCCTTTAAGAAGCGACTGCCAAATATGCCTTGAATGCTTACCTCTGCCATTACCTAAAACAAAAAAAGCCTCCTAGACTTTCTCCAGAAGGCTTCTAGATCTCAAAGGGACATCTAACCCCGGTCTAGAGGTGATTCCCCTGACCAAGTGTCCCCGCTTATCGATCTAACCTCAGTCCCTTCCGTCTCAGTCCAAACCTTTGGATCCAAGCGGTGCTATGCTATAAGGAATACTTTTTAGCATATGAAGCTCATTGTGTCAAGCATTTTTGTGTGGAACTAAAAAACTCTTGATTTTAACCGATCTTTCAACTATAAAATTTAGATAGTACACATGTTTGATTCTTGGTCTGCTGCTCAATCATGCTAGGCGTATCAAGTGAGACTGCCTAGGACATCCGATTACAACCCGTCTTAAAGGGGCCGTTAAGAAAACCGACAAGGAGTTAAAATCATGGCAAAAAGTAAAGGAGCAATAGTTATCATCGAACAATTCTGCAAAGGATGTGGATATTGTGTGGAGTTTTGTCCTAAAGACTGTGTCATTATGGGAGATAAGTTTGGCGCCGAGGGATACCAATTACCAGCTTTTG